>CAYOTJ010000541.1:2639-2936 GCA_964406855.1 uncultured Saprospiraceae bacterium | reverse complement strand
GTAGTCAACCATACCTCAATGGTAGGCAGTTCGCATTTGGTGGATACCCTATTGGCCCGCGGCATCCGAGTGGTCAAAATCTTTGCTCCAGAGCATGGTCTGCGCGGCTCTGCCGATGCCGGAGAAACCATTCAGGACGGGCGCGACCCTAAGACCGGGCTGCCTTTGGTGTCGCTTTATGGCCGAAAGAAAGAACCCGCTCCTTCAGATTTGGCGGATGTGGATATACTCGTTTTTGACATTCAGGATGTGGGGGCCCGCTACTATACCTATGTGGGCACGCTGCACTATGTTATG
>CAYOTJ010000541.1:1806-2629 GCA_964406855.1 uncultured Saprospiraceae bacterium | reverse complement strand
ATGTTATGCGCGCCGCTGCGCGGCAAGGCAAGCCTTTATTGGTGCTCGACCGCCCCAATCCTAATGGCCACTATGTAGACGGCCCCATATTGGATACGGCTTACCGCTCCTTTGTGGGGATGCACCCAGTGCCCATTGTACATGGCCTGACGGTGGGCGAATATGCCATGATGATCAATGGAGAAGGGTGGCTGGGCGATAGCCTGCGTTGCCCGCTCACCGTAATACCCTGCGCCCACTACCATCACAGTCGCGCCTATAAACTCCCTACGCCGCCTTCCCCTAACCTGCCCAACAACAGGGCCATTTACCTATATCCCAGTCTTTGTCTGTTTGAAGGCACCCTTGTGAGTGTAGGACGGGGCACCGGCAAGCAATTTCAGATTTATGGCCATCCCGATTTCCCCATTGGCAATTTCCTGTTTACGCCTCAACCATTGCCTGGCGCCAAAAACCCTCCTCAGGAGGGCTATGAGTGCCGCGGCTTTGACTTAAGCGTGCTCCCTGAAGACAGCCTTTACCAAGCCGCTCAAATTGATTTAAAGTATCTGATCGATTTTTATAAAACCTTTCCTGATACCAGTTCTTTTTTTCTGCGCAACCGCTTCTTTGATCGACTGGCCGGAGGCCCTACCCTGCGCCTGCAAATCGAAGCAGGCTGGTCGCCCGACTCCATACGCTCCAGTTGGCGCGATGAGATTGCTTCATTCAGGCAGCGCCGCCAGCCTTACTTGCTGTATCAGGAATAAAAAAAACGATGGCGGAACTTGCGAGCGCCAAAAAACATTGTATCTTTGCGCCCGCTTTGAGCACTTATATGCTT
>CAYOTJ010000541.1:0-1796 GCA_964406855.1 uncultured Saprospiraceae bacterium | reverse complement strand
GGGATCATGTTCATCATCCCTCCTCCTCCGCCAAAGCCTTCGAAGCCGAGCCCCTAAGGGTTCGGCTTTTTTATTGGCGCCCGGCAGCGCCAAGCCCTAAGGCTTGAGTGATGATGGGTGGCAATAAAAAACAGGCGACCTACGGGAGCCTTCGAAGGCTTTGAAGCCCCCCCTTCAAGGGATCATGTTCATCATCCCTCCTCCTCCGCCAAAGCCTTCGAAGCCGAGCCCCCAAGGGTTCGGCTTTTTTATTGGCGCCCGGCAGCGCCAAGCCCTAACACTATCCTCATTTCCCGGCGAATTATTGAAAAAATATTATTTTTTGTTTGTAAAAAACAAAAATCACACTTATATTTGCACCATGCAAAAGCGTGCTCACTATCTCAATTGTATCTAACTCATTTCCAATACCGCTTTTGTAATCTTTGCTTTGGCAGGCTCAGCGAGGAGTCTGATGTCGACATTGCACATTGGTCTTTCCGGCATTTTGAGATCAGTGTGCGCCATAGCCGGTAGCATTACCCCCTTGCAGGTGTTCCCTCCCTGTCGGGTCTAAGGTTTGTGTACACCTCAGACACAAACCAAAGGGCGGAGCTTTGTCTTCGCGGGAGAGCTACCGGATGGGGGCAGGTCGGCGAGACGGTCGGGTGGGTTTTATCCCACCCTGTAAACCCTTATAAGGAGTAATGCCCAGGGTATGTCTGCACCCACCGCCAGACCGGCATTGCCCGGCGTAACTACAGTTCTTCCAAAGCGGGACAAAAAGGCTCTTTTGCGGGCTGTTTCCCCCAGGGAGCGATTGTGCGTTAAACCGGGTTTCTATCGGGCCAGGGATGGAAGCGGTATAGGCCGGCTCGGGCTTGTGCCGAAGAGGGAGAATAAACCTAAGGCCGGCCTATAATAGCGGACAGCCCGGCGCCGCCCGTGGCGCCATAAAGACGGAGATGCTATGCGGCGGGACCCCAAAAAACGACAATCCCGAACCCCGGCATGAAGTCGGAGTTCGGGATGGGGCTAAGTGCCGTGCGAAGCGCCTGAGCTTGCGAGCCTGAGCTTACAGGATCACAGCAAAGGCGTATGTTATTGAAGCGACTGCTGGATGGCGGCCTGGCTATCGACAAACAAAGAGGTGATGATACACAGTGCGAACAGTGCGATCGCGAGGTACCAGGTAAGCTTTTCGATAAAGTCGGTTTGCTTTGCAGCGCCGAGCATAGCATTGGCCTGCGCGCCGCCAAAAGTTGAGTCAATACCGCCACCCTTGGGGTTTTGGATCAAAATGATGGTGATCAGCAGTACGCACACCAAAGCGGTAAGAACGGTCAAGGCCGTGAGCATAGCTAGATTTTTTGTTGTAGATTTTCAATAATGGGCGCAAAGATAGGCATTTTTTCCGGAAACAACAAGCACAACTTTTCGTACATGCGCAGTGCGCGGGCATATTGGCCTTGTTGGACGAGTAATTTAGCGAGGGTTTCGGAAGCGAGCTCTTCGTTTTCGGTGACACTTTTACGGGCGATTTGTTCTACGGCTTTGGTATTGATCTTCTTGCGCGGCGGTTCATGTTGGCGTTCTGAGGGTTGCTCCGGGGCTGGAGCTGCGGGCGGGGTTTCGAGCAGGGCTTTTTTGCGTCGTGCGAGCATTTGGTGAAGCCGCTGACGGGCAAAGTCATTTTCGGGTCGGGGCTCGGGCTGGGTTTGAGGCTCCGATTGAGTGGCTGGAACAGGTTGTGCCGGAAAAAAATCAAAAAGGAGTTCTTCTTCCTCCTTAGCAATGCCGACATGGGGTATATCGGC
>CAYOTJ010000540.1:2608-2938 GCA_964406855.1 uncultured Saprospiraceae bacterium | reverse complement strand
TTGCTGGCCAATGGGCACCCGCGACCAAATGGTCGTATCCACCGGGCGGTTGGGGTTGGCGGGGCCGGGCAGGCCATTTTCAAAAAACTTGCGGGAATCTTTGAGGATGTCTTCCGAAATGTTGCCGAGGTTGATGTAGAGCGTCCCTTGTTTTAGCTCTGCATCGGGCGAGGGCTCGGTGGCATCTTCTGTATCGAGGAAGGGCGACAGCATCCACAGTTCCAGAAATTCGATGTTGGCCGTCTGGAAGTCGTTGGTATTGAGGGCCCGCATGATGCCGCCCCATCGGGTTTGCGGGTCGAGCCGGCGGATGAGGGCGACGACCCTGTG
>CAYOTJ010000540.1:0-2598 GCA_964406855.1 uncultured Saprospiraceae bacterium | reverse complement strand
GAACGAGTTATAGCCCGCCGGCGTATCAAAGTTGTAGGGGCCGCGCTCGTCGGGGTAAAAAGCCAGGTCGAAGGTCTGCACGTTGGGCAGTTGGTCAGGGGCGACGTTTAGGTTGGGGAACACCTCATTTTGAGGCACGATGCTGGTATAGGGGTCATTGTCGTCTACTGCATCGCGGGTGATGGGGTCGAGGCGATACCAGTTGATGCGGGCGCGGTTGGCGCCTGTTACCAAGCCTTCTTCGAGGGCTTCCGGGAAGAGGGGGTTGTTGTTGTTTTCGTCGTTGCGCGGAATGCTCGACAGGAACCACTGGTTGACGGGCTGGCGCAGGTCGATGTTCGCGGAGGCGCCTTCAAAGTCGTCGATGTAAACGATGCCGTCCTTATTGCTTCGGCTTTGGTTGATGGCGCGGGCGTGGCCCGGCTTGAGGTAGGCGGCCTCGGCTGTAAAGTTGATGTTGGAGGTCTGGTTGGTGCTGTAAAACGGCAGCTTGTCGGCCAAGCGGGTAAGCCAGGGCGCCTCGCTGCTGTAGTTCAGGTCGAGCCCCATGATGCGGTTATTGATGGGGTCGTCGCCGATGTTCACCTTGGGCGTAAAAGGCCGCTCGAAGAGCTGGAGGTAGCTGGCGCCAATGTTCAGCTTGTCGCTTACCTCATAGTCGGCGCGCAGGCCCACCATCGTCTTGGTCTGGAAGCCAAAAAGGGTGTTGTCTTCAAACGATACATTCACCGGCACACCCGAACTCAGAATGGCGTCGTTGAGGATGCGCACTTTGCCCGTGGCATAGTCTACCTCGTAGTCGCGGCCTTCCTGAAGGGCGGCGCCGCCGGCCGACACCCGCACCGAACCCGGCGGGATGTTGAAGGCGCCCAGCGAAATTTCAGAGCTCACCGTCGACTTATAAGTACCCTTAATGACGTAGCGGTTCTTTTCGGGGTACTCCTGCGCCTGAAACTGGGTGAGGTCGTAGAGCTCATTGTAAACGAAAGTATCGCGCAGGGCGGCGTCGGTAATTTGCCGCTCTAAGTGCGAACCAAAGGGCTCCAGCACCGGGAAGTAGATGCGTCCGTTGGCCGGGTTGATGGTCACGCCCGGCACAAAGTCAAATACGCCGTCGGGCTGGGGGTCGCCCTGCACATTGAGGTTGTCGAGGTTGAACACCCGGATGAGGGGTTTGCCTTCGAGGTTGCTCTTGGGCAGGAAGCGCTTTACGCCGCGGCCCGGATCTTCATAAAAGACGTCGAACTTAAAATCCTGAGGGTTCACCTGATAAGCGCCGATGCTATACACGTTTTTCATCATCAGGTCCCAGGCCGGCACGTCTATGCGCTGCGTCATACTCTTGAGCAGCTTCACAAACAGCACCTGAGAGTTGCGCTGGGTGGTATCGGCCTCAATGGCTACATCGTCGGTATTGGTCGACATTTCACCCACGCGGAAGATCTGGCCGTTGTACTTATAGCGGTAAGAGACGGCCAGCACCTGGTCGGGCTGCACGTTGATGTTTACCGAGATAAAACCCAGCTCGGGGTGGAAGGTATACTCCCGGGGGTTGAGCTTGCGGGCCTGCACCTTTTCAAAGTCGCGCGATTGTACTAAGCCAAACTCCGACGACTGCAACACCGCTACGGCCCGGTCGATGCTGCGCATGTCTCCGCGGGCTACAATTTTGCTGTACAGACCATTGGCGCCGTTTTCAGGCAGCGGGCGGCCTTCGCAAATTTCCTGATAGCGGGGCTCCTGATACGTGGGTATGGCATCAGGGGAGGTGAGGCGCACGGGCTCGCCCAAGTCGGCCAACGCTACGATGTCCCGCACGTCGGTCACCTCGTTGCGGTCGTTGGTGATCCATACCTCAATGGATTCGAGGTGGAAAAGGGTGTTGATCTGAGGCAGGTTCCCGAGGGCGGCCTCATAAGCGTCGCGGTTGTAGTGCGACAGGAAGAAGTGGCGGTTTTCGTCGTAGCGGTCCGATTTTACTTCAAACTCCGTCACCTGGCTGCCGCCCTGGAGGGTGATGTTTTCGCGTTGCGACTGTTGCTGGGCGCCGATGGCCGTCAGGCGCAGGTGGCCAAACTGGAGCTCGGTCTTGAGGCCAAACAAGCTCTCCGCCCCCTGTATGAGGGTTCCCCGCGTGGGGAAGCTCACGTTGCCGGCTTCGATTTTCTTGATGATGTCGTCCTCGCTGAAGAGGTCGCTGTTGTAGTTGATCTTAAACTGATTGTCGAAGTTGAAGGTGGCGTTGGTGTTGTAGTTGGTATTGAGGGTTAGCTTTTCCCCGATTTTGCCCACCACGTTCATCTGGATGTTCATATCGAAATCAAAGATGGTCTGCCGCTGCTGCCGGATGGTCAGGATGGGGTTCAGCAGTTTCTGATGCCGCAGGCCGAAGGTAAGGTCGATGCCCCCCTGCGGCTTGATGTCGATGGTATTGCCGCCAAAGAGGCGGTCCAGCAGGCTGTTTTTTACGTCTATGCCGGCCAAGGGGTCGTCGAGGCCTAACCCGCGCTGGCGGCCGCCGCCGGAGAGCATGTCGAAGTACTCGTTTTGGTCCTGTTGTTGGCGGTATTCCAGGTACTCCTCAAACGACATATAAGT
>CAYOTJ010000539.1:0-2939 GCA_964406855.1 uncultured Saprospiraceae bacterium | reverse complement strand
TAAAAATAAACTTCGTTTTACGGTGTCAGGCTCCTCAGCCGGCGCACAATTTCCAAGGCGGCGGGGCAGATGGCGGTATTGCGCAAGGTGAGGTCGAGTATCTGATGAAAGTTTTTGCGATCGGTATGCGGGTATTCGCGGCAGGCGCGGGGGCGGGCTTCATAGATGCTGCAATAATTGTCGGGGCCTAAAAAGGGGCAGGGCGATTGGTTGAGCACATAGTCGCCGTCTTCATCGATGTGCAGGTAGCGGGCCACCAATTCGGCGGGGCGCAAGCCCAAGTGCTGCGCGATGCGCTCGATGTCGACATCCCGAAAGATGGGGCTGGTGGTTTTGCAGCAGTTGGCGCATTGCAGGCAGTCGATTTCTTCAAAGACGGCCTCGTGCAACGCCGTCATGGTGTCGTCGAGGTTGCGGGGCGGGCGCTGCGCCAGCTTTCGGAAGAGCTTTTGATTGGCTTTTTTATCTTCTTTAGCCCGTTGGGGCAGGCTGCTGAGGCGGTACGGATCGGGTTGCATATTAAAGGGCTATTTCACTACTATTAAGGAGCAAATGCCCTGGCGCCCGCCCGCAACGAGCTGGAGGCGATAATGACCGGGCGCCAATTGTAGGGGCAACGCTATGGCGTTTGCTCCTGTACCGGAGGCTGCCTGCCTGCCGCTTTCATCAAAGAGCATCCAGCGGGCGTCGGGTTCGCTGCCGGCGCCGCGCAGTTGAAGCAGGTCGCCGGCCCGGGCCGGATTGGGCGAAACGCTCAGCGCCAGAGGCGTCATTTCCGGGCTTTGGCCGCTGCTTGTAATGTTGCCGCCGAGGGCTTCTATGCCAAACCACAGGGTAGGGGTAGCCGCCTGGTCGAGGTCGACCTCAAACAGCCCCGGCGCTATGGGCGACCACTGGGTGTAGGCGCCGGCTTCGCCCCTTGGGCTGAGCGGGTAAATGCGCAGGAAATCGGCTTCAACCCGCAGCCGTAGCCGCAGGGCTAAGGGGCGTTGCAGGGTAGGGGCCTGGCCCCAGTTGTTGTGTACGGTTTGTGCGCCATCCCACTGCATATTGGTGTTTTGCTGAACCGACGAGAGGGTCAGCAGCGAGCGGGAGGACAGCGACAGCGGCGCATCGGTAACCGACACCCAAGCCAAGGCGCCAAACTCGGCGGCGCTCATCACTTCGAGCTGGTTGTTGATGTTTTGCCCTGCGGCCTGGGCCAAAAAACCGGTTATGGCAGCAATGCCGGGCGCCGAAGACGACAGCAGGCCAGCCTCGGGATCGAAGTACGTCTCGCCCGTACTCGTTGCGTAGGGCGGTTGGCCCGGCTGCGGCAAGTGGCTCAGTCCGCTGCCGGCAGCAGCGCTGTAGCTTTCCGTAACGATGCCCCGGGTGAGGGCTAAACGCCGATCGTAGGGCGTATACTTCTGCCAGCGGTTGCCATTGTCGTCGAAGGGCTGGGCGCCCAAGTCGGCGGCCGAGTAGCGCAGCCGCAGCGGGTCGGGGTCGGCCTGTAACAACCCCGCGCGAAAGGCCCGTGCAAAAGCCGGGAATAAGGCCGTCACCGAGTTGTCGCGGTGCAGGCTGAAAAAGCCGTTGACGACGTCGCTCGACCAGTCGTTGTTCCCGTTGTACTCAAAAAACATGATGCCATCTACGCCGTGCAGGGCCGAGTAGGCGGCCAGGAGGTGGGGCATCTCCACCCGATAGCGGTTGGGGGCGCCGTGGTTGTATTCGCTGAGGGTGAAGGGCTTATCGGCTAAGGCTACCCCCGAGAAGGCCGAGGCGACGGCGCTCAGGCCGGGGTCGTATACCTGGGGTTGGTTGGCAATGAGCCAGTTGGCGGGGTCCCAGGCTATGCCCGGAAACCAGGGGTGATCCCAGTAGCTGTGGTCGTCCACATAGTCGAGGTCTTCGTGCTGCGCAGCGTCGGCAGGCCCCACCAGCGCATTGGTACCCGTGATGGGGGCGGTTACGCCTACCGTGTCGCGCAGATAGGTGCGCAGCGCGTCGAAGTGCGCCTTTTGAAGGGCAGTGTAAAATGCCGCCTGATCGGCTACCCGGGCCGGGGTGTAGCTGAAGCGGGAGGTCCAAAGCAGGCGGGCTATTTGGCCGTCGGCTAAGCTTTCGTCGGGCGCCAATCCCTGCCGGATGGGCGGCCCCAACCGAAATTCGTCGAACCAGAAGGTGGCGGGCTCCCCCTGCGGACTGATGGAGATGCGGCCATTGGCTACGTCTTCGGGCAGCGCAAAGCTGATGGCATACTCCGTCCATTGGGGCGTAAGCCATAAGTTGGCGCCCGTATACCAGTTGTAGGGCGGCCCGTCTTGCATCACCGATACGCCTATGCTGCGCGCCGTGCTCGCCCGCGCCCAAAAGCGCAATTCGTACAGGGTGTCGGCCTGTAAGCTCAGTTGGTTTTGTTTAAACTGCAAGTGCCAGTCGGTTCCCGTCAGGTTGAGGGCCTCAAGCCGGGCGCAGTAGGCGCCTGCCGCGGGTTGGGCGGCGTCGGCGCTGAGCGCGGCAGCGGCCTGGTCGTGTTGCTCCAGCGTCCAGGGGGCGCTGATGGCGCCCGTCTCAAAGCCCGGATTGACCATCAACTGGGCTCCGCTGCCCTGGCCGGCGCCGGCATTCCAGGCGTCGGCCAGCGCGTCGGGGCTGCCGTAGCGCGCCCACAGAAAATCGAGCCACAACTGGTCGAGCTGGTCGTTGTAGTAAGCGGGCAGCAAGCCGTCGTTGGCTATGGCTTCCAGCGCGTCGCTCTTCCACATGCCATACAGCGATTTTTCGTTGTTCATCTCCACCATAGCCAATACCGGGTCGGCGGCCAGCGACATGCCCGTGTACGGGTTTACGTGCATGAGCAGTTGCCGGGCGTATTCCCGCTGTAAAGCCTGCATCTGGGGGTCGAAGAGGGTAGGGCCCTTGCCAAAATCAGCCAGCGAGTCGGCCGCTAC
>CAYOTJ010000538.1:0-2941 GCA_964406855.1 uncultured Saprospiraceae bacterium | reverse complement strand
GCGAGGCCCGCATGGGCGCCAGCCAGCCGATCTTAGATCGCGAAGCCGGCCTGCCGGGCAAGCGGCTGATGCACGAAGTGATGCTGGCCGACCTCAAACCCGAGACCAACTACTTCTGGCAGGCCATATCCGTTGTAGCCCCCGGCGACACCCTCCGCTCGGAGGTGTATACCTTCAAAACGGCCGTCAAAGACAGCAGCGCCTATATGTTTGCGCTTGTAGGCGACACCCAGCGCAACCCGCGCACGCCCTGGGCCTGGGAAAAAATAGCCCAACGGGTGTGGAGCGAGCGCCCCAACTTTGTGGTGCATGTAGGCGATGTGGTGGATCAGGGCCTGCGCAAAGCCGACTGGGTAGAGCACTTTTTTCCCTTCGGGCACATCCTCATGAGCCGCGTGCCGGTGTACACCGTACTGGGCAACCACGAGCAGGACTCGCCCCTGTACTACCAATACATGGTGGCCCCGCCGCCTGAATATTACTACACCTTCACCTATGGCAATTGCCAGTTTTTTATGATCGACAGCAACCGCGATGTGTCGGAGGGCTCCGAGCAGTACCAGTGGCTGGAATGGGAGCTGGCCCGCTCGACGGCTACCTGGAAGATTGCCCTGCACCACCACCCGCCGTACTCGTCGGACAACGACGACCACGGCGATACGTACAGCGGCCTGTCGACCCTCTCGGGGAAAACCCACGACCTCACCCCGCTCTACGAGCGCTATGGCCTCGACTTTTGCCTCTTTGGCCACATCCACGTCTACGAGCGCAGTTGGCCCCTGAAGGAGGACTTAGTGAACATGAAAGAAGGCGTCGTCTACATCAATTCGGGCGGCGCAGGCGGCGGCATCGAAGCTTTTGCGCCCACGCGCAGTTGGTTTACCGTCGAGCACGAGGCCGTACACCACTACTGCACCTTCAACGTCTTCGACAACAACGTCGTCTTCAAGGCCATCGACTACGAAGGCCGCCTCATCGACGCTTTCCAGATGCAGAAGGAGCGCCCCGATCAGCGCAGGGCCGGCATCACCCAGCCGCCGGGGGTGCGCATCAGCGCCGCCGAGACCCTCTTCGAGCGCGAGACCTCGGTGCGGCTCGAAGCCGCTTTCGATAGCCTCGACATTCGCTACACCCTCGACGGCAGCGAGCCCGGCCTGAGCAGCCCCCGGTATACGCAGCCTTTTGTGGTATCGGAAAGCGCGCTGGTGCGCGCCCGCGCCTACACCCGCGACGGGCGCGCCGGGCGCGTAACGCGGCTGGCGCTGCGCAAGTCGGCGCCCCTGCCCCCGGTAGCCCGCGCCAGCCAGGCCCCCGGCCTTCGGTATGCTTACTACGAAGGCGACTGGCAGCGGCTGCCCGACTTCGGCGCCCTTAAGCCCAGCAAAACCGGGGTATGCCCGCAGGCGGGTTTAGCGGAAATCCCACATGCCGACAAGCAGTTTGCCGTGGTGATGGAAGGTTTTGTGGAGGCGCCGCAGACGGGGCGCTACACCTTTTTCATCAACTCCGACGACGGCTCCCGGCTGTACATCGACGGCGAGTTGGTCGTCGACCACGACGGCACGCACAGCGCTATGCAAAAAACGGGCGAGCTGCTGCTGGCGGCCGGGCGCCATGCCATCCGCATCGAGTACTTCCAACAGCATGGCGGGAGCTACTTGCAGGCCGGGGTGGTAGATCCTTTTTTGGGGGTGGTACCGTTTTCGCCGGGTAATTTATGGCACTAACGCAAGGTATAACTCTCCAAGCCGCATACACAAAGTCTAATCTATCAAACTGACAGATCAAGGGGTAGATCCGATATATCTTTCAGTCTTTTTCCTTCGATCATTGTTGTCAGAAGATAATCGGATTCATCATTGTCCATTTCACGGACGCTTTGAACCAGTTCATTGAGTGCGAAGTGATACACGCAGTCGATATCGCCTGTACCCAATGCTATGGATGCGATCCTGCTGGGCGAAGGCTCGGCAGTGATTAAAATGATATGGGGCGTTCGCCCTTTTCTATTTCTTATAAGATTCAAAGCTTCTGATCGGGCATTCTGAGCCCGATCGCTTCTTAATGTCCACTTACAGGAAATACTGGCATGAAGTAGAGGAAGAACGTTATTTTTTCGCCTGATTGGGCTCAATGCCGAATGGGTTGAATCTACAATTAACTGTGGCGCATTAATGCTTTCGTCAAGCTCGGGGTAACGAAGAATAACAATATCAGGCGTAATGGTATAATCATTGCCAATGGCCGCAGCTAAAGCCAGATTCTGTCGGGCAAGCTGCTCTAAATCAATCAAATGACTATATTGTTCATACTGTGCAATCGTAATCCCTTTTCGGGAAGAAACCTTTTCTATTGCCCAGTTTCCAGGTCGGAGATGGTTGAGCGCCAGGAAAGTATTAGAAAGAAACGCCTCACATAGCCCCTCGAACAAGGCCCCGGAGCTTTGACCAGACATTTTTATGGTATCGGCGCTTAATCCGCCTATTTGTCGATAAATACTTTTTGCGATCTCAATGCTTGTTTTCTGATGTTTATCCACATTGGAAGGAACACCGTTCTCGTCAAGCGTGAGAATAGCGCTGAGTAGCTGTTGGTGAAATAGTTGCCGCATTGACTGAATAAGAGGAATCATACTCATCGTTTGATGCCAATAGTAAATTAGCGACACACGCTGCTACTTTTGAGGCTAAAAGCGGCGGCACAGCGTTACCAATTTGCTTAGCAATTTCTGTTTTAGTTCCTAAAAATATAAAATCATCGGGAAATGTCTGTAATCGGGCAGCCTCCCGATGCGTGATGGGCCGATGCTGAACAGGATGCAAATACCTGCCCTTTTCTGGTTTAAAAAACTCAGTCCTTATGGTAAAGGAAGGTCTGTCCCACCATAGGCGGCCAAACAAATCAGTACCCCCTGATTTTTTTCTAACCCAACAATCCGGGG
>CAYOTJ010000537.1:0-2947 GCA_964406855.1 uncultured Saprospiraceae bacterium | reverse complement strand
TGCCAAGCCGGAGATACGGCCTTGCGAAGCCCGCGTGGGGCCCGGCCAAAGGATAGTAGCGGTATGGCCTGACGACTTTACCCTGTGGAATAGCGAAGCGTATATTCCACGGGGTGAAGGAGGAAGGCCATAAGAGCGGATAGCCTGGCGCCCGCTCCGCCCATGCACAATGACCTTCCGGGCTAATGGACTAATGGGCGGAGCGGGCGTGGCCCCAAAAAATACGTTTATGGAAAATACTAATTAAGGGTTATCTTTTGCGCACGAGGCTGGCATAGTCGAGGAAGTAGATGGCTTTTACGGAGAGGTTGTTGTCTTGAGGCTCTTGGAGCAGGCGGTCAAAGTTTTTGACGTATGACGGGCTCACGAGTTCGGTATAGCTGAGGATGCTGTTTTTCCAGACGATGATGAGGTCGCTGCCGGGGGCAAATCGCCAGCGGTAGATGAGGTCGATGTTGAAAGCATCGAAGTCGCCGTCGTGGTTGTCGGCATAGGCAGTGCCTCCGAGACGACCGTCCTGCTGAAGGAGGTAAAAGTTCTGGTATTCGACCTTCGACCAGTAGTGGCGCAAGCGCAGGCTGAGGATCATATTGGCGTGGAAGGTGTAATTGGCGCGCAGGCCTGCCTCTACGGTGGTGAGGTTGCGGCGGCCGAGGATGATGTCGTTGCGCAGAGTCGTTTCGCCGGTATTGGGATCGACGACGGGGGTTTCGGCATTGGCTACAAAGCCGGTGTTGTTGCGCCCGAAGTTGCGCTCAAGGGTGAGGCTTATGTTGAAGCGGTCGCTGACCCGCAGGCGGGGCGAGAGCCAGGCGTAGAGGTTGTATCGATTGGGTTCGGCGGCGCGATAGTGGCTGGTTTCGACGGATAGCTGGAGGCGCTTGCGGCGGTCGGTATTGATGGAGAAGCCGACGTTGCCTCCGCCGGGGTTGCGCCAGAAGCGGCCGGGCGTGCGGGGCTCGAAATAATCGTAAGTGGCGCTGGGTTCTATGTAGGTCCAGGCATTAAAATTCCAGAATTTTTTGGTTTGCAACCAGCCCCATACGTTGATGCCCCAGTTGGCGTAGCGGCTGGGCGAGTAGACTCTTGCGTACTGACTGTAGAGGCCTATGCCGCCGGAATTGAAGGCGCCAAAGGGTTCGAAGCGATTGTATTCGAGGAATCCGTCGAGGACGCGAGAGTTGTTGTTGTATAGAAAGCCCAGGTCGTTGGGGTCATAAGTATGGCTTTCTTCGGCATAGGTGAGGCCTGCCTGGAGTTTGCCGCTGGTTTTGCGCAGGCCCAGGGTGGCGGTATGGCCCAGGTCGGTTTGGCCGGGGTGGTATTGTTGGCTTACGGCTGTGAAGCCCTGAATGGCGTAGCTGTTGTCTTTGTTGCGGAGGTTAAAATCGGCGCCGGTTACATTGGCGTCGTAGGCGTCGCCTTCGCGCAGCACGGTGGTATTGATGAAGGTGGCGTAGGAGTTGTTGGGCAGGTTTTGGTCTACGACCAGCACATTGTAGTTGGTGAAGGGGTCGGCCAATACGCGGCGATCGCCCGACTCGGGGTTGCTGATGGTGGCGTAGCTACGGCCGGAGGTGGCGTTGAAGAAGCCGAGGCCGGTGCCTTTGGGCGTACGGCCTGATATTTTGGTGGCATTGTAGAGCTGGGCCGTGCGTGGCATATTGACGAGGGTCTCGCCTTCGGCCACCTGATCGGATACCTCGCCGGCGTAGAACGGCTGCCCGCCGATGCGGCGCGAGTAGAAGAGGCCGCCCTTGTTGAAGAGTTCGGTGCCTTCGGTGAAGAAGGCCCTGTTTTCGTCGAAGCGCACTTCAAAAGGGGAGAGGTTGAGCACCTGATTGTCGGACTGAGCCTCTCCGAAGTCGGGTATCAGCGTCATATCTAAGGTGAAGGCATCGCTGAGGCCCACTTTTACGTCCATGCCGCCATTGATGCTGTGGCCTACGGAGTTGACGGGGCTGGCTTTGCTATCGTGGTGATGCAGGCCATATACGGCTAAATAGGGCGTAGCCTGAATGCGCAGGGGCGGTTTGATGTTTTCGATGCCAGTGAGGTATCCGCTTTGATTGAAGAGGCCGTTGATCTGTGGGTTGAGCTCCGTCCAGAAGCTTTTTTCCTGGTTGCGGGCTACAAATCGGGCAAAGTGGATGTGCCAAACCTGTTGTGCGGCATCGGGGAAGCGGAGAGCCGCGTATGGAATTTTGAGCTCTACCGACCAGCCCTGAGGGGTGCGACGAGCTTTGTTCTCCCAGACAGCATCCCAGTTTTCGTCCTCCCCAAAGGTGGAATACTTGGCATCGAACTGTACTTCTGCCGGCGTAGTGATAAAGCCAAAGCCATTGATGCCATCGCGGAAGGCGTCGATGAATACGCCAAACCAATCGGTGTTGCCTAAATTATCGCGCTGCGACAATTCTTGCATGACGCTATCGGGCTGGGCATCGTAAAGGGTGGCGCCGATATAGATGCCGGAATCGTCGTACAACACCTTCACTTCGGTAGTCTGAGTAGGTTTTTCGCCAGGGCGGGGCTGGTTGAGGATAAAATTCTGGCCGGTTTCGGCTTGCTGCCAGGCGGGGTCGTCCAATAGCCCGTCGAGCTCTATGGGCTGCTCAATGCGCAAGGCCCGAAGCTGTTTTTTAGCCGGATCCATGGCGGGCACCTGGGCGTTAGCTTCAATGGCGCAAAAAAGCGACAGGTACAGACCTATGCAGGCCAGTTGCAGCAATGTTCTCATAAAAGTAAAGTCGGGTGATTTCGTACAACTTGTCCAAAATTAGTACATACAGAACTGCCGCGCTTTAGTTTGCTGCCAAAAGGCCATATTTGGCAGCGAATGAGGGCGGCGGCGGCTTGTATAGTTCTCCAAGCCAAGATTTGTGAATCTTGACTTGCTCTTTTTCCGTCTGGCGGCGTTAAAAAGCCTCGCCATAGCTTAGGCTAT
>CAYOTJ010000536.1:0-2950 GCA_964406855.1 uncultured Saprospiraceae bacterium | reverse complement strand
GACCTCGACAAGGTGGCCCGTTTGGCCCGCGAAATGGAAGATAAGGAGTAAGCGTTGCCGCTGCCGTACCCAAATCCATATTGTTGTATCCTTTTAAATTTACCCATCATGAGAGCTTTTGCACTGATTGTGTTTGTGTTAACCGCCCTGCCTGCTTTGGTATCGGCGCAAGCCGACCCCGTACGCGCCTTTGTGCAGAAACACCGACACTTAGCCGAGGCCGAGCACATTAACCTTGGCGGCTTTTTGCTGCAGATCGCCGCCAACCATACCGACGACGAAGATGCCGCTTTGCTGCTCAGCAAAATAAGCCACCTGCGCGTCTTTACCGTTGAAAACAGCGCTGCCATTGCACCCGCCGAAGTGCTCGGGCTGCGGCAGTCGCTGCGCGCCAAGTCGTTTGAAGACCTGCTTTTTGTTCGCGACGGCCTCGATAAGATCGACATCATGATACGCGAAACGCCGGAGGCCATTACTGATGTGGTGCTGCTGATTCAGGAACCGGAGGGCTTTACGCTGCTCAGTTTGGAGGGCTGGCTTCGCTACGACGATCTTCGCCGCCTCAACATTGATGTAGACGGCATGGCTTACCTCAGTGAACTGCCCGAGGAACGCCCTTAACCTCAATCTGATACCTCCGCTTCATCCTCTTTTTTGGGGGGGCTGTTGCGGCGGGGCATGCCGCCCCCGCTGCCCCGGACATCTGCCTCCGCAATGCGTTACGCCTTTTCCGAGCGTTGCTGCTTCAGTAGTGGACAAGGGGGTGAAGCGGTATGCCCCCGACCCTAAGGAGGGGGCATAATAGCGGAAGACCCGGCGCCGCGCAGTATGCTAAGGCGGGAGGATGTTATGCGGCGTGGCCCCAAAAAAATACAAAACAAAAAGGTTTGGGGAGGAGATGAAACAGGCGATAATGAAAAAGGCCTTTTGCGCGATATGCACAAAAGGCCTTTTGTTGTATCCAGCCAAAAAGGGCTGTTGTGGAAGACTAACCTTTGTTGTCTTTGAGTTCTTTGATGCGGGCTTTTTTGCCCACTAAGCCGCGGAGATAGAACAGGCGCGAGCGGCGAACTTTACCGCGCTTCGTAACCGTCACATCTACGATGTTGGGGGAAACAAAGGGGAAGATACGCTCAACACCTACGCCGTTGGATATCTTGCGAACCGTGAACGTTTTGGTGGCGCCCTGGCCTTTGACCTGGATCACATCGCCGCGAAAAGCCTGAATACGCTCTTTGTCGCCTTCGATGATCTTATAATTGACTATAACGTTGTCGCCGGCGCGAAAATTGGGCATCTCCGGCTTCTTAGTCATCTGTTCGTGTACAAATTTGATGGCGTCCATCTTTCCTTTTTTGAGTAGGTCTCGAAATAGCCGTGCAAAGGTAAGCCTATTTCTGGAACTACAAAAATTATAAGCAGAAATTATTTTTCGCAACAAAAAAGCGGCTCAGCGCATGCTTTAGTCGAAGAAGTAGGAATAATCCCAAAACAGTTTGCTGATGACGTCGTGTTGTATGGACAGGAAGTCGCCCTTAGGGAGGGAGGTCACATAGTAGCCGGGCACATATTCGGCATAGACGATTTTGCCGGTTTTGGTATCTACGGCGGGGTCTACGTACATGGGGTGGAGTACGATGGAGGTAGAGTCGCCGTTGGCGCGCTTGACGGTGATGATGCTAAAGGGCGTCATGCGCTGTATGGAATCGCGTTCCGGCTGCCGGTTGATGTACCGGCCTGCCTGGATGTTATCGAAGCCCACGAGGTATTGTTCGATGCGCCCTTGTGCGACGGGTTTGTTGATGCGCGGAGTGATGCTATAATAAGGCGTCACTTCAAAGCCGGCGCCCTGGCGCCGGAGGCGGAACGACTTGTTGCGCTGCTGGGGATACTCTACGGTAACGGATTGGATTTCCTCTACTTCTTCTTCAAAGATATGGCGGTCGCGCCAGTCGTCGCCGAGGAGGTTGTAGCGGAAGCGCACATTGCCCGTCCAGTTGCGTATACCGCCCACATAGGGTTGGTTGAAGCCGTCGAGCATGATGTAGGTACCGCGTTCGTCGGGGGTAGCGCCGCCCACATAATAAGCTTTTATAAGTTTGCCTTCTTTGTCATAGAGCTCCACTTTGATGCCTTCGGTGGCTATGTTTTGAACCATGTTGGAGACGGCGGCATTGGCGGGCTTGTATTGGATTTCGAGCCGGGCGATGGCGTCGAGGATGTTCTTCATGGGGCCTTTGGCGGCGCGGTATTGGCCGTTGTAGGTCCAGTGGTCTCCTTCGCGGCGCAAGTCGGTTTTATTGTTGTTGCGGTCTACCAGAAAGATTCGGGCGATGCTGTTGGTATCCTTGACGGCGAAATTCCGGTCGGCGCCGGCCAAGGTGGTTTTCATGTCGGTGCGGCCGGCGGCAAACCACCAGGCGGCGGCGCCGAGTGCAACGGCGACGAGTGCGAGTAAAGCGGTACGATTCATAGCTTTATGTTAAGATTGTTTTGCATACTTGCGGCGGCGCACAAAGGCGTAGACAAAGCCGGCGAGGGCCAGCAAAGCCAGGGGCAGCGCTATGTTGAATAGCTGCCAGGAAGTTTTCTCCTGTTTGGCGCGGGTTTCGTCGAGGAGGCGCAGGCGTACGTCTTTGCCTCTGGCTTCGATGATGCCGGTTTCATCCAGGAGGTACTCCATGGCATTTACTAAGAAGTCTTTGTTGGAGAACTGGTATTTTTCAAAGATGTTAGTACCCAGGGGCAGTACGCTGCCATCGCTGCGTATGGGGTTGGCGGCTACGTCGCCGTCGGCGACGACGATCATGCGGCTCTCATCGCTTTCGTTTTTGAACGGGGCGCCTACCTGTTCCAGCAGGTCGAGGTTTTCGCGGGTCATGCGATTTTCGTACATGCTGCCAAATTTGCCTTCCAACAGGGCGCCGTACACCAAGCTGTTGTAGGGAAA
>CAYOTJ010000535.1:0-2952 GCA_964406855.1 uncultured Saprospiraceae bacterium | reverse complement strand
CGCCCACCAGAAACTGCTGAGCGGCGAGCTCCAGATTCTGTCGAACGTATTCTGGAACAACGGCGCCAATACCGACATCAACGCCGGCGCTACGGGCATCATCCGCGTTACTTCGGGTCAGCCTACCCAGGACGACCCCAACGGTACGGCTCTTATTGCTGAGTTGGTAGACAATGGCAGCACGATTGCTAACCCCGGCATCAGCAGCATCAGCCGCGAGCAGGACGAGCAACTCGACCCGCGCCCCACGGCTACGGGCGCCGCCTATGCCGGTACGCTGGCCGCTTACCCGGCAGGTAATACCTTCTTTACTCCGGTAACTTACCGCGGCGCTTTCCCGGCCGATACCACAGGCATGTGGCTGAAAGGCTGGTCGACGCTGGCGCGAAACAACCACCTCGGGTTCATCTTGGTAAGTACCGAAGAAGTAGACAACAGCCTGCTGGCCAACTTCAAAATCTTCCCCAACCCGGCTTCCAGCGAAAATGGCTTCACCATTGAGTCGGAATTCGACGAGGCAGGTTTTGTGACCATCTACACCATGGATGGCCGCTTAGTGAAAGAGGTGCGCATCCAGGGCGCCGGCCTGAGCCGGGCGCAGATTGGCGGCCTCAACAACGGCATGTACGTAGTGAAGTTTGCGACCGAAAGCGGCCGTTTTGCTTCGCGACTGCTGGTTGTAGAATAATTGCATCAAAGCGCATAAGCGCAACATAAAAGGGCAGAAGGTTCACTTCCATGAACCTTCTGCTTTTGTCGTATAACAACCATCACTAAATTGTATGTTGACCAACTTTAACACATTAGCTAAATCCGCTTGGTTTGCGGTATTTTTTTTAACGGCCCTCGCGGCTACGGCCCAAAAAGGCGTCCTCAAAGGCATTGTTGTCGATGGGGGCAGCGGCGAAACGCTCATTGGCGCCACCGTGGCCATCATGGCGGGCAGCGAGATTAAAACGGGTACCGTTACCGACTTCGATGGTACCTACACCCTCGACGTGGAACCCGGTACCTATGTGGTAGAAGTGAGCTATGTATCCTTTACCAAGCAGACCATTACGGATGTAGTCATCGAAGACGGTAAGGTAAACAACCTCGACGTATCCTTGGCCAGTGAAGCCGTGCAGCTCGAAGCGGCAACGGTAACGGCCACCGCAGTTAAGAACACGGAAGTAGCCCTGCTGGCCCTCCAGCGCAAAGCCTTTTCCATTCAAGACGGACTTTCTTCCCAGCAGATCAGCCGCACAGGTAGCTCCAATGCCGCCGACGCCATGCGCCAGATGACGGGCGCCGTAGTGGAAGGCGGCCGCTTCATCGTTATGCGCGGTCTCGGCGACCGCTACTCGATCTCTCAGCTCAATGGCATCACCATGCCGAGTACCGACCCCTACCGCAACAGCTCCAGCCTCGACCTCATCCCGTCGCAGATGATTGAAAACATCATCACGGTGAAGACCTTTACCCCCGACCTGCCCGGCAATTTCACCGGCGGCCTGGTCAACATTGCCACCAAGACCTTCCCCGATAAGTTCAACTTTAACTTTAGCATAGGCACGGAGTATAACACCCAGGCCAGCCTCATCGACAATTTCAATGCTCACCCCACCACGGGCAAGAGCGACTGGCTGGGCCTCGATGACGGCAGCCGCGATCAGCCGGCCCTCCTCCTCGACCCCGCCAACCGCAACCTGTTGTCGCAGAGTACCTACCTGACGGCTCGCCAGCCCGGCAACGACAAGGTACGCGAGGTTTTCCACGAGTCGGCCCGCCAGCTCAGCAACGAGTTTATCCCCGTTATGGCCTCGGCGCCCCTCAACCGCAGCCTCAGCCTGTCGTTGGGCAATCGACACAAAGTATTCGGCCGCGACCTGGGCTATACCCTGGCAGTCAACTACAGCGGTACTTATACCCACTACAACGACGGCGACGTCAATACCTGGATCAACAACAGCTCGCCCAATCTATTTGACTATCAGGCGCTGAAAGAAGACAAGAGTACCTTCAACCCCAGCCTCAACGGCCTTTTCAACATCGCCTATAAACTGTCGGAAAACCACGCCCTTACGGCCAACGTCATCTTCAACAACGACGCAGAGTTTGTGGGTCGCAGCCAGAGCGGCCGCTTCTTAGGCCAGGTATCCAACAGTCTTGCCGAGTTCAATACCAATGCGCTGGAGTTCACCCACCGCCAGCTCACCACCTACCAACTCGGAGGCCGCCACGTGTTTCCCGGCCTCAAAAACGTTGAACTCGACTGGATGGGCGCCTTCAGCTCTTCCTTCCAGAACGAACCCGACCTGCGCTACTTCGCCTATACCCGCGTAACCGAAGGCGAAGAAACCCAGTTCGACATCAACAATGCCGAGTATGCCTTCCCTTACCACTTCTTCCGCTCGCTCAACGACGAGCAGCGCCAGGCTAAGGTAGACATCACCATCCCCTTCCTCACCAACCGGGTCAGCGGCAGCGGCAACCGCATCAAGGTGGGCGGCTACTACAGCCAGCAAACCCGCGATTTTGAAGAATACCGCTACCAGCTCAACAACACCGGCGTATCCCCAGACCGCAGCTTTAGCGCCTTCGCAGGCGATTTTGACGCCTTCTGGAACTACGACAACTTCGGCATCGTAGATACTCTCTATCGCGCCGACGGCAGCATCAATCGCTACGTCACCGGCTACCACTACATCAATCAGATCAACAACCGCAACTTCTACACCGGCGAGCAAACCATCGCCGCCGCCTATGCTATGGCCGTTTACAACCTCACCGCCAAGCTCAAGGCCATCGGCGGTCTGCGCCTCGAAACCACCAACATGCAGGTGGAAAGCCGCGATACCTTAGCCGGCAAAGGTAACATCGACCAAACCGACCTGCTCTACTCCCTCAACCTCATCTACAATCTGTCGGAGAAAGCCAATATCCGCGGCGCGGCCTCCCGTACCTTAGCCC
>CAYOTJ010000534.1:0-2957 GCA_964406855.1 uncultured Saprospiraceae bacterium | reverse complement strand
TACTACTCTACCGGCGGCGGCTTCATCGTTCGGGATGGCGACGGCGGGCAATCCGGCAAAGCTATGCCCCCCCACCCCGTCAATTCTGCCGCTGACCTCCGCCACCACTGTCTGTCAGAAGGCGCCGCCATCTGGGAACTGGTATTGGCCAACGAACTCTCCTGGCGCCAGGCAGCCCAGGTGAAAACAGGGCTGCTGCGCATCTGGGATGTCATGCTTCACTGTGCCTACCGCGGTTGCCACACACGGGGCGAGCTCCCCGGCGGCCTGCACGTAGCCCGGCGGGCTGCAGGCATTATGCGCAGCCTGTTGGGCGAAGGTACAACGTGCGATACCCCCGACGCCTGGCTTGCCGCCATTCAGTCACGCAACTTCTCCTTTTCTGAAATTGTTAAATGGATCGGTTGTTTTGCCATGGCCGTCAATGAAGAAAATGCCAGCTTTGGCCGCGTCGTCACCTCGCCTACCAACGGAGCGGCAGGAGTTATTCCGGCCGTGCTGCTTTATTACGTGTGTTTCACCGACCGCAGGCCCGGCCCCGACGAGGTAGTGAAGTTTTTGCTTACGGCGGGCGTAGTAGGCAGCCTTTTCAAACAGGGCGCTACCATCTCGGCCGCTATGGGCGGCTGCCAGGCCGAAATTGGCGTCAGTAGCGCCATGGCCGCCGCAGCCCTTACCGAAGCGCTGGGCGGCAGCGTTGGGCAGTCGCTTATGGCAGCCGAAATTGCTATGGAACACCACCTCGGCCTCACCTGCGACCCCGTGGGCGGCTTAGTACAGGTGCCCTGCATCGAGCGCAACAGCATGGGCGCAGTAAAGGCCATTACGGCCGCCAACATCGCCTTGGAAAGCGACCCCGACAAGGCTAAGGTAAGCCTCGACGCCGTGGTAAAAACCATGTGGGAAACCGCCCAGGATATGAATACCAAGTACAAAGAAACCAGCCTTGGCGGGCTGGCCTCCAACATTGCCATTAATGTCCCGGAGTGTTAAATAGAACACAATTCATTATATGACCATCAACCATCATCTTGCCGCCGCAGCGCTGCTCATTCCGCTGGGCCTTTTGTTGCTGAACGCCTGCGACACTGCCAAAAACGCTACCTATGTCGATGTATCGGCGCCGGAGCCAACTCCTATTGTTATGAACCAGGAAATCACTTCTCACGAAGGCGAGCCCATATTGGTAGGGCCCATCAATCGGGCGGGGCTCAGTAGCCGGCATTACAAAGACTGGTTTGACCCCGCTTATCAGGCGTATACCGTCGACTCCGTCACGCTCCTGCCCTTCAAACAACAATTGCGCGGCCTCGACGTGTTGGTGTTCATGGGCACCTGGTGCAGCGACAGCCAGGCGCAGGTGCCACAGTTTTACCGCATCCTCGACTGGGTCGGCTACGACGAAAAAAAGCTCAGGGTTGTTAGCCTCGACAATCACCCCGACCGCTACAAAAAAAGCCCCGACGGCGCCGAGCAACCCTGGAGCATCGAGTCGGTGCCCACCTTCATCCTGCTCAAAAACGGCAGAGAAATCGGCCGGATTGTAGAATACCCCAGCGCTACACTGGAAAAGGACATGGCCCGGATGATAGCAGGCCTGGGTCGAGAATAATGCCGCCGCCATGATCACCAATCAGGTACTCAATCATCTCCGTCGCGATCCCGTGCTGGCGCCCCTGCTCGATCGCATCAGCCTGCCCAACTACGAGCGCGACACCGACATATATGCCCGCCTCATCAGGGCCATCGTCTTCCAACAGCTATCGGGCAAGGCAGCCTCTACCATTCACGGCCGCTTCCTCGGGTTGTTCCCCGACGGCTACCCCCATCCCGAAGCTTTGCTGGCACTCGATCTGCCCGCACTGCGCAGCGTAGGCCTCTCCCAGCAAAAATCGACCTATATCCAGAACATAGCGCGCTATTTTTTGGAACACGGCCTCTTCGATCGCAACTGGGACGACCTCTCCGACCAGGAAGTACTCGACCTCCTCACCCCCATCAAAGGCGTAGGTTACTGGACGGTAGAGATGCTGTTGATGTTCACCCTCGACCGCCCCGACGTGCTGCCCCTCGATGATTTGGGCATACAACAGGCCATGCAGGGCTTGTATAACCTCGACGGCAAGGGCAAAGTACTGCAACGCCAAATGACGGAAACCGCCGAACCCTGGCGCCCCTACCGAACCTACGCCTGCTACTACCTGTGGCGGTGGAAAGACGGAGAATATTAACGTTCGGAGGTAAAAATGATATTATCTGTCGATTGACGACCTTAACAATGGCCCGGATTTCCTATCTTGGCCATTGTTTTTCCTAAACCAGGGCATACGCCCCCAACACAAATTATCATGATGCTGAAACAAACCCTTCCGCTACTCCTCATGGCGGCCTTTCTGAGCGCCTGCAGTAGCCGATCCGAAAAAATCAGCGTACCTACCCAGGGCGTCATCACCACGGTGCGCGAGGTACAAAAAGACCAGTTCAAAATCGAAGACGAGCAGTCAATAGCCGACACAGCCCAAAGCCTGATCGTAGCCAAGTGGATGGACGGACGAGTGGATACCTTCACCCTCTCAGAAGCCCGGATACTCAATCAGGGCGGCTACCAACGCCATAGCGGCGGCATCTTCCACACCGTCGGCATGGGCTATTTCGGCTATATGATGGGCCGCAGCATGGCTTCGCCCGTACAGTCAAGCGCTTATGTAGACCCCCAAACGTACAACCGCGTGAGCAACGGCGCCGGCCAGCAAATACGCAGCAGCGCCGTAACAACCACCCGTCCTTCATCCGGTCGTTCCGGCTTCGGCAGCCGCACAGGCGGCTCAACCCGCTCCTACGGTGGATAATCGACTGACTTCAACCCAACTGCCCCCTCGCGCCTACATGAAGCGCGAGGGCCTCGACTGGCTCGTAGCCGCCGATAACAACGACTACATTGCCCCGGAGTTCCTACA
>CAYOTJ010000533.1:0-2980 GCA_964406855.1 uncultured Saprospiraceae bacterium | reverse complement strand
GTGGGCAAGTGGGTAAAATGAGCGCCGGGGGCGGCGGCCGGGCCGCCCGCCATCAGCGCCATGAAGCAATCTTCGATTTCGGGCTCAATGCGTCGGGCGCTTAGGTCGGTAAACCCCTGTTCGGACAGCTCCGCCAGTATGGGCGCCAGATCGGGGCGCTCGCCGGGCTTCAGCGTCAGGTGCAGGTTTTCGCCAAAAGGATGAACGCTGCCCGTCTGAGGATGCCGCCGCAGGGCCAGCAGCAGCGGGTAGAGGCGTGCGCTGCCAAGGGCCCATAGGGGCTGCCGGAAGCCCGCTACTACGCCGGCGGGCGTATCCACGGCCAGCAGTTGGCCGTCCTGCATAAGGGCTACGCGGTCGCAGCGGTTGGCCTCGTTCATATAAGGCGTGGATACGACCACCGTGATGCCCTGCCGGCGAATGTGGTGGAGCATGTCCCAAAACTCCCGCCTCGATACGGCATCTACGCCCGTAGTGGGCTCGTCGAGGAGCAACACCTTGGGCCGGTGGATGAGGGCGCAGCTGAGGGCTAACTTTTGTTTCATACCCCCGGAGAGGGCGCCGGCGCGGCGGTCCTGAAAAGGCTCCAACTGCACGAAGATGTCGCGGATGAGCTCATAGTTGTCTTCGATGCGGGTTTTGAAGACGCTGGCGAAAAAGGCTAAGTTTTCGCGCACCGTAAGGTCTTGGTACAGCGAGAACCGGCCCGGCATATAACCCACATTGCGACGAATGAGGGTATAGTCGTTCACGGCGTCCCACTCGCCTATGCGGGCGCTGCCGGCCTCGGGCAGCAGCAGGGTGGCTAAGATACGAAGTAGGGAGGTCTTGCCCGCCCCGTCGGGGCCGATGAGCCCAAAGAGCTCGCCGCTGTCGATGTGCAAACTCAGGCCGCGCAGGGCCTCTACTTTGCCGCCGTCGTAGGTTTTGCGTAGCCCTTCGATGTGGATGGCTGCCATAGCGTTTAGATTTTGATCTCTCCGTGCATGCCTATCTTGAGGTAGCCGTCGTTGGGCACCCGCACTTTTATGGCGTACACCTGGTTGGCGCGCTCGTCTTTGGTGAGGATGGTGCGGGGCGTAAACTCGGCTTTGGCCGAAATCCAGTACAGCTTGCCGGCATACTGGCGGTAGCCGCCCTGGCCGTCGTCGGTGAATACGGCTATCGACTGGCCCAGCTTGAGGGCGGCCAATTGGTCGCCCGTCACGTAGGCGCGCAGGGTGAGCTCGCGCAGGTCGGCAATCTTGTACAGGGCCTTGCCGGGGGCGGTGCTCTCGCCTGCGCGGGCGTAGGTTGTCAGCACGGCGCCGCCGACGGGGTTTACGATGCGGGCGCGCCGAATCTGGTCTTCCACTACATTGATGCGGCCGGCATTGGGCGATTGTTCGCTCAGGATGGCCCGGTTCTGGAGGGCTTCCTGGCGGCGCTGAGCGGTTATCTGGGCGTCGAGTACGGCCAGTTGGGCTTCGGCGGCGGCGAGTTGTTTTTCCTGTACGCTCGCCTGGCCCGCTAAGTCGTCGAGCTGCTTAGTTGTAGCGGCCTCGGCGGCTACCAATCGCTCTACCCGGGCTTTTTCGCGGTTCAGTACCCGCAGTTGCTCGCGCAGGGCGGCTACCTGGTTTTCCTGCACCTGCCGTTGCCGGGCCAGCACGTCTATCTGGGGCTGGGCTTCCACCGTTCGATCCTGAAGGGCGGCGCTTACGGCCTCCAGTTGCTGCTTTTGCAGCGCCAGGTTGCCGGCGTCGATGGCGCCCACAGTATCGTTGGCGGCTAAGGTGTCGCCCTCGGCCACATTCAACTCCAGGATGCGGCCGGCGGCTTCGGCCGACACCAGCACCTCTTCTCCTTCAAAGACGCCCGGAGCGTCGAAGTCTTCGCCCTTGCCCCCGCAGCTCGCTAAGGTCGTCAGGGCCGTCAATGCGTATACAAAAGCTTTGGTTTTCATAAAAACAGTTTGTCTTTTCAGGAATTTTATTTGCCGCCTTCTATCCAGTGGCGGCGCCAGTGGGCCTGTATTTGCTGTAAGCGGTGCAGGGCCTGCTGCTCGCGCGCCTGCGCTTCAGCATTCAGCTCCGAGGCGTAGTCGGCGGCCGTCATCACGCCCAATTCGAGCTGAGCGGCGGCGGCGACCCGGTTTTGTGCGCGCAGGCCAATGAGGGTTTCATCCTGCCGCAGCAGCTCGTCGTATTTGGCCTGCTCGGCTAAGTGCTGCGCCAATTGGGCCTGGCGGTTTTGCTCAAAGAGCGCTAATTGCACCCCTACTCCCTCGCGCTGTATGCCCGCCAGGGTGCGCTCCTGCCGATACTTACCCGATAGCTGGTCGGCCAGCGGCCACTTCACCGCCACCCCGCCTATGAAGTAAGGCTCGAAGGTGGTAGCCAGAAAGTTGAGGCCCGGCCGGCCATAGCCCGCCGTAGCAAATGCCGATACCTTGGGCCTGTTTTTCACCCGCAGCACCTCCTCGCGGGCGCGCGAAAGCTGCATCTGGGCCAGCAGCAGCTCGGCCTCGGGCCTCACGGCGCCGGCTGCAGCTGCGGGCAGGGGCGGCTCGGCTAAAGGAGCGCCGTCGGCCAAAGGCTGCCCCGTCAGTTGGGCCAAGGCGCGCATGGCCCCTGTGCGGGCAGCCAGTAGCTCAGTCAGCCGCTGGTCGGCTTTGATGGCCTCGGCCCGCAGGCTGCGCACAGCGGTAGGTAGGGCGGCGCCCTCGCGGGCCAGCGCCTCCAGCCGGCCCATGCGCGTCTCTAAGTCTTCTTTCAACAGTCGGGTGATGTCCAACTGGGCGTCTAACAGCAGTATCGAAAAAAACAACTGCTGCACCCGGTCGCGGAGTTGGTACTGGTCGAGGTCATTTTGGCGCATATCCGCTTGGTTTTGCGCCATTTGCAGGTTGCGCTGCGCCGCCGTTAGGCCGCCGTCCCAAAGGGTCTGCCGCACATCCAGCGTAGCCCGGTACTGGTCTTGGGGCGGCGGCGTGATGTTG
>CAYOTJ010000532.1:0-2987 GCA_964406855.1 uncultured Saprospiraceae bacterium | reverse complement strand
GTTGGTAGCCGCCGCCGGCGGCCAACTGTCTACCCACAACTGGCGCAGCGCCAGCAGCGGCAACCTCGGCGGCTGGGCCGTATCGCGCACCCTGCACTTCCTCAACGTGCTCACGGGCAGCGTAGGCACCCCGGGCGGCACCTCGCCCAACACCTGGAACAAGTTCCACCCCAAGTTCTTCGATCAGCCGCCGGCCCAGAAGTTCTGGAACGAGCTCCACTTCCCCAACGAGTACCCCTTAGCCTTCTTTGAGATGAGCTTCCTGCTGCCCCACATGCTCAAAGAGGGGCGCGGCAAGATGGACGTCTACTTCACCCGGGTGTTCAACCCCGTATGGACCTACCCCGACGGCTTCAGTTGGATCGAAGCCCTATCCGATGAAAGCCTCTTCGGGCAGCACATCGCCCTCACGCCCACTTGGAACGAAACGGCCTACTTCGCCGATTACGTGCTGCCCATGGGCTTGGCCAGCGAGCGCCACGACCTCAACAGCTACGAAACCCATGCCGGCGTATGGATCGCCTTCCGCCAGCCTGTGCTGCGCGAAGCCATGCGACGCGCCGGCAAAACCGTAACCTTCACCTACGAGGCCAACCCCGGCGAAGTATGGGAAGAAGACGAGTTCTGGATTCAGCTCAGTTGGCGCATGGACCCCGACGGCAGCCTCGGCATCCGCAAGCACTTCGAGTCGCCGTACCGCCCCGGCGAGTGCATCAACATCGACGAGTACTACCGCTACATCTTCGAACATACCAAAGGCTTGCCCGAGACGGCCGCCAAAGAAGGCCTCACGGCCCTCGACTACATGAAAAAGTACGGCGCCTACCTCGTAGAGCCCAGTACCTACAGCCTACACTTGCAAGAGCTGACGCCCGAACAGATGGCCGGCGCCGAGGTAGACCCACACACCCAGGTCATCAGCAAAGGCGGCAAAGCCCTCGGCATCATGAGCGAAGGCAAAGCCGTAGTGGGCTTCCCCACGCCCTCGCGCAAAAACGAATTCTACTCCCAGACGATGGTCGACTGGAAGTGGCCGGAGTACGCCATACCCACCTACATCAAAAGCCACATCCACGAAGAGGAAATGGACCGCGAAAAAGGCGACTACCCGCTGGTGCCCACCTTCCGCCTGCCCACCCTCATCCACTCCCGCTCTGGCAACGCCAAGTGGCTGTACGAAATCTCCAACCGCAACCCCATCTGGATACACCCCACCGACGCCAAAAAACTGGGCGTGACCACCGGCGATCTGCTGCGGGTGAATACCGAGATCGGCTACTTTGTAGATAAAGTATGGGTCACAGAGGGCATGAAGCCCGGCGTAGTGGCCTGCTCGCACCACCTGGGCCGCTGGCGCCGCCCGCAGGACGTGCCCGGCAACCGCTGGGCCGTCAATACGGTATCCATCAGCAACGACGGCAAAGGCGGCTGGAGCATGCGCACCATCGCCGACATTCAGCCCTTCAAGAGCAGCGACCCCGACAGCGCCCGCATCTTCTGGAGCGACGGCGGCGTACACCAAAACATCACCTTCCCGGTACACCCCGACCCCATCAGCGGCATGCACTGCTGGCATCAGAAGGTGCGCCTCGAAAAGGCCCATACCGCCGACCGCTACGGCGACATCTTTGTAGACACCCAAAAGTCGTACGAAGTGTATAAAAAATGGCTGGCTATGGCCCGCCCCGCACCCGGCCCCGGAGGCCTGCGCCGCCCGCTGTGGATGAAGCGGGCCCTGCGCCCGGCCGAGGAGACTTTTTACATCAAAGAAGAGTAAAACCGGCATACAAGCCTGATCAGCGGTGGAATCGGGGCCTGCGACAGCACGGCCCCGATTTCGTTTGTCGTTCGTCAGGTTATGAGCGGTTTATTCGGGGCGTGCCCCCGCGCGCGAGCAACTGCAGGGGCGCCTTGGGGCGCCAGTGGAGGCCGGCAGGCGCGCGGGGTCGGGTGTTCCGCTATTATGGCTGTGGCCGCTACCGGCCTTGGGGGCCGTCAGCGGCCACAGCCATACCGCTACACCCACTCACGCGGCTCCGCAGCGACGCGAGAGCGGCGTGAAGTATCAATCATCCCTCCAGCCCCCGCTACGGCGAGGCTTTTTAACGCCGCCAGATGGAAAAAGAGCAAAACAAGGTTCATAAATCCTGGTTTGGAGAACTGTAATCATTCCATCGAAAATTCATCAATTTGCCGGCGCGCAGGCGTTTGAGCAGGGTGGCATCCTGTTCCTCGCCAATCAGGAATCCGAGGGGTTTCAAGGCATCAACGTTGTCAAAAAGCACTTTCATACTACCGGCCATCGGGATGGCCAGTATCAGGCCGGGCAGCCCCCAAACGAGGCCGCCTGCCAGCATAGCTATGATGGACGCCAACGGATTGATATTTACACTGGACCCGACTATTTTGGGCGTTATAAAGTTGTTTTCCAAAAATTGAACTACCACGCACACGCCCAATGCGCCGATGGCGTAAAAAAGGCTGTCTTTGGTAATGAGCGCCATTGTAATGGGCAATAAACTTCCAATGAGCACCCCTACATAGGGGATGATATTGAGCAATGCGGCCAGCATACCCAGCAGAATGGCGTATTCAAGACCCAAC
Organism: uncultured Saprospiraceae bacterium; assembly: GCA_964406855.1. Lineage (GTDB taxonomy): Bacteria > Bacteroidota > Bacteroidia > Chitinophagales > Saprospiraceae > JAUMBM01. The sequence goes on along the minus strand of CAYOTJ010000532.1, from coordinate 383 downwards.
AGCATAAAGCCGATGCTGTTGAGAACGGAAAGCAGCACAATGACGATACCCATGCCCCGGATGTAACTTTTGGATACGCTGCCAATGCTTCTCATAATATTGACGATATCGTTCTGCTTCTGCGGATTGATGAGCTCCATAAATTGGCGAAACTTGTCGCGGTACAAGAGCAAAAAGAACATAAATAATGGTATGAGTACCATACTGGATAAAGCCGAGCCGGTAGCCGTAAAAAATGCCCCGACATTTTGCAGGCTGTTGTTCCAGAACTCGCTTTTCTTTTCCACCAGCCATCGCTGTTGTTCGCTGTAGCTGTTACTGAAGTTCGCGCGGATGAATTCCAGCAGGTCAGGTCGATCGTGGCGGTGGGCGTAATTCGCCAG
>CAYOTJ010000531.1:0-2998 GCA_964406855.1 uncultured Saprospiraceae bacterium | reverse complement strand
TTTGTATTCAGTCTGTTTGCCGTTACTGCCCTGAGTTTTGCCTTTGCCGCTACGCCCGCCGCCCCCGTCAACGGCCCGACGGGCAGAGAAAGTATTTTCGACCGCATGTACAACCAACCTGTGGATGTTGTTGAAATCACCTTAGAGATGAACATGCCGGAACTTATGGCCAACAAGCGCACCGAAAACTTCATGCCGGCTGCCTTTACCTATCAGGGGCAAAGCTGGGACATCGAAGCCCGTGTGCGGGGTCGCTTCCGCCGCCGCGCCTGCGACTTTCCGCCCCTGCGCCTGAAGTTCCCTAAGCAGATGCTTACAGCCGGCGGCCTCAGCAGCCACAACTCCTTCAAACTCGTCACCCACTGCAACGCTACCCCCGAAAGCGCTGAAGCCATACTGCGCGAGCAGCTCACCTACGAGCTGTATGGTATGATTACCGAACAGAGCTTCCGCACCCAGCTTGTGAAGGTCACTTACAAAGACTCGGCCACCGGCACCACCGACACCCACTACGGAATCCTCATTGAAGATACCGACGAAATGGCCGATCGCCTTGGCGCTGAAGAGTGCGAAGATTGCTACAACCAGCCTGTAGATCAGTTTCAGGCCGGTACGCTTGAGCGCATGAGCCTGTTTCAGTACATGGTAGGCAACAACGACTGGTCGATTGTGGGCGTGCGCAACATGAAATTGGTGCGCCTCACCGCCAACGGCCAATTGGTAGCCGTGCCCTACGACTTCGACTTTGCAGGCACGGTTATGGCGCCTTATGCCAAGCCCGACGGCAACATCGGTCAGCAATTTGTGGGCCAGCGCATCCGTCAGACAGAAGTAACCCTTGACCCTGCGCACATGAAGGCGGCCCGCGATGTGTTTTTCGCCAAAAAAGATGCCCTGATTCAACACGTTGAGCAGTACCGCCTTTTACCGCGTAGCACCCGCCGCGAAATTGTAGAATACCTCAACACCTTCTACCTCGAACTCGAACAGGGCGTGACGCTGGTGGCTCAGGTGAGGCCGTAATTACGCGGCCGCCGCCGCCAACGGTATGGTCATAGATGCAGTATACCTGCCCCGATTTTAGCGCTGCCTGGTAGTTGGCGCGTTTTATGGGTTCTTAGCGCCCGATTTTTAACACAAAGCCTTGTCTGGAGCCAATGTTTCGGACAAGGCTTTATCGTTCTCTAAGCCGAGATTTGTGAATCCCGACTTGGAAAACTATATCTTTGTAACCTAACTATACTTCTCTAAATCCTTAATACCATGCGCCACTTTTTCTCCAATTTTGCCTTTTTGACTTTTGTCGCGCTCCTGCTCGCCGGCTGCTCCCTTGTCAAAACCACATCCACTGTAAGCAAATCAAAGCCTGCCGATGATACTTTTTTTGCCGAGCTCCCATTGTATTACCAGCAGGGCGACATTCCCAAAATAGATGTGGATATAGAAGGCAAAACGTACCGCTTTGCCATAGTAACGGGTACCATATGCACCATTGATTCGACGGTTTTAGCCGGTATTTCAGGCAAAAAAGTGCGCAAGGTTCGTATAAAATCTACCAACCGCCAGGTAGTTACACTCGATGAGCTCAGCATAGCCGGCATTGCTTTTCACAAAGTGGGGATGGCGGTTATAGATATTACAGCTATGTCACGAAATTTAGCCGCTGATGCTTGTAAGTCGCCTTTTGATGGCGTCATCGGCGCTAACCTCCTGCGCGACGCGGCCTGGCAATTCGACTATGAGGGCGGCCGGCTGCGCCTCGCCTCAGATGCCTCCCGCCTGCCCATACCGCCCGGCGAAGCCCGGCATGCTGCGCTCGACATAGACCTGATGGGCGAGCCTGAAGTAGAGCTGCTCATCGAAACGAGTCTGCTGGAAAGGGTAGTGGTGCATACCGGCGATAAAAGCGGTCTGCGCCTGCCCTTGGCCACCCGCCATAAGGTGCGGCATCCCGAGCTGTTGCGCCCCGCCTATTATCAGCCGGGGCGGCGCATCGACACCAGTTATTACTATAAACCCGGCCGGGTGTTGCTGGGCGGCGTTCACCCCCTGCTGGAGCCCGAGATGCACATTCTCAACCGGCGCGAAGGCACACTCGGCAATCGCTTTTTATCGCAGTACGTTTTCACCATCGACTATCCGGGTAAGGCGCTCTGGCTGTACCGCCGCCCCGAGGCGCTGCCCTACGACCTTACCTCCTGCCGCTGTGGTTTTGGCTTTACCTATGCCCAAAATCACTGGCGCGTCCACTACCTGATATCAGGCACCGAAGCCGGCAACGTCCTGCAACTCGGCGACGAGATCATCAGCCTCAATGGCGTCAATCTATTGGGTTTGAGCCCCAGGGCCTACTGCGAAATTGACTGGCAAACCATCCGCCCGGAGGCCGAAGACCTGCTCATCACCATCCGGAGACAAGGAGAGGAGTTACAGTTTACTTTGCCGCGCGAAGGGGGTATATCCAGAGAGTAAGCAAGGGGTATTTTTTGAGGTTGTGGTTCTTCTGGCCAAGATTTATGAATCTTAACCAGGAGAACTATCCATGCCTGGATTTCGAGTTTATCCGGCCCGACAGCCCCCCAAAAACAACCATCAATAGCGGCTTATGCGCATGGGGGGGGTAACTTGCCGGCGTTTATAAAGGGGTAGTCCAAACCTGGCGGGTCGGAACAGAGCCTCTTCAGAAGGCCACTTTCAGGCCTTGTTCAACGACCTTGGCGCGGCTGCGGATGCCTGCGGGCGGGAAGGCATCGTATAAAAACGTGTAGCGCGCAATGGCTTTTACGCGAGCCGTAATGGAAAGCTCAAGGCTGGACTCATGGCTGAGCCGAAAATCGGCTCCTTTGTCGAGCCGGGGCTGGTAATAGGTGGTGGTGATAAAGAGGCCGGGTAGCCAGCGGGGCAGGTTGAGGGTAGCAGACAGGTAGGCGCTAAGGCGATGTTGCCGCTCGATGGGCCGAGGGGCTACGGCGGCGGCTTCGTATTCGTACATATAGAG
>CAYOTJ010000530.1:0-2999 GCA_964406855.1 uncultured Saprospiraceae bacterium | reverse complement strand
ACGGCGAAGCTTTCAGGTACTACGAAAAGGGCTTGCGCATCCGCGATCGCATCAAAGACAGTCTGGGGTTGGTGTATTCCTATTCTAGTATAGCGTATGTATATACCCAGCGGCGGCAATACGAGCTGGCTCGCGTTAACTACCACAAGGGGCTGCGGATAAGCCAAAGCATAGCCTTCAGAGAAGGCTTGACCCATGTATCCGACCAGTTGGGTCATTTGTTTTTATTGACGGAAATACCAGACTCGGCCCGCCATTATTATCAGTATGCCCTGAACGAGGCAGAGTCGGCCCATGATGAATACAGCATTGCCAGCGCCATTACCAACCTGGTACAGTTGCGGCTGAATGAACCTTCGCCCGATTGGAAGAGCTGTCTGCTCCAGATTCAACGGGCGCGGTTGTTGGCTTGTGAAGCCGAGGCTCCTGATCTCGAAAAACGGGCGGCCAAACTCATGGCCGATATTCAGGCCCGGCTGGGAAACTATAAAGAGGCTTACCTCAACCATCTGGCCTATGTGGGCATTGAAACCAGCCAGTTGAACTCCAGTAATGAGCAAAGTTTGTTATATGCCGAGATGCGATACAAAGCCGCTCAGGAAGCCTCTAAGCAACACGCGGAAGAATGGAGACGCGAGCGAAACCTCTACTTGGCGCTGTTGGCCGTAGTCGCTTTGTCGCTCATTTCATTCATACTTTTGGGGCGCAATAGTTTCAATCGGGCTCGTTATCAGCAAAATATGGCCGCTTTGCGCCAGGAGAAGCAAAAACAGGTAGAACAGCACAACCAGGTGCTGGTGAAAAAAAACCAGGCCTTAGAACAGTTTATGTTCGCCCTTTCTCACGATCTGAAAGAACCCCTGCGCAGCATCAGCTCTTTTTCAGGACTGCTGGAGCGGCGTTATAAACCTGAGTTAGACGAAAGAGGGCGGCAATACCTTCAGTTTATCATTGGGGCAGTGCATCAGATGTATCAGGTGCTGGAAGATACCCTGACATTTTCACATTTAGCCCGGCAGGATGAGGCCAAGCGCGAGCGCGCCGATATAAACGACATCGTGCAGCGGACGCTGCAATCACTGGGGGCCTTGCTCAATAAGCATGAAGCGGAGGTGCGCTGCCTGCCGTTGCCCGTTATGAATGCTCAACCAGAGCAAATACAGCAGTTGTTTGCACAACTCATTGGCAACGCCATCAAGTTTAGGGGCGCAGCCATACCCCATATTGAAATTGGCGCCAAACAACAGCCGAACGACTATCTGTTCTGGGTGAAGGATAACGGCATCGGCATTGAAGCCGATTTTTTTGAAAAAATATTTACCCCTTTCCACCGACTCAATAAGCAGGATTACGACGGTACAGGGTTGGGGTTAGCGATCTGCCGCCAGATTGTGCACCAACACGGCGGCAGGATATGGGTGGAAAGTGAAATTCACAAAGGCAGTACTTTTTTCTTTACGCTGCCCCTATCGCTGGGGCTATACCCGGAAGGCGAGGCGGCGGCGCATAAAGAAGAAGTTTCTTTGTTGAATTAGTTGCCCCACTTCTGGCGGCTGCCCGACGATGATTTGCCTCCGCTGTTGTCGCTTTGCAGGAGGCGCAATTCTTCACTCTTCTGGAGCAGTTCCTGCCGGAGCTGATAGTTTTCACGCTTCAGGGCTTCGAGTTCATCGGCGCAGGCCGCGCTTCCCGTGCTGGTGCGCGTAGAGGCGCTTTTGGCTGCGGGCTGCCCCGAGAACCAGCCCTTGAAGTTAGCTACAGGATCTTCCCCATTGTAGTAGGCCGCCCCAAAATAAGCCAGCGGCAGCACGACGATGAGAAATAAAAACATTCTGGCAAAAGGAGTGAGCCGGGTACGCATGGTTGTGTAATGAGTTGATTGTTGGCAAAGTTAAAAGTTTGTTTGAGTCAGGGGTTAGATTATTCTACATAAAGCGCCCGAAAGTCGATCAATACCCCACCGGCTAAACCATTTTTGGTAAATTTGCTGCCTCCCCGGCACAAACGGGATAAGCTCATAACCTCACGCGATGAAACCGGATGTATTTCTCTACGACGCCCTGCGCACCCCCTGCGGAAAGACGGCGCTCTACGAAGTGAAGCCCGTCAACCTGCTCAAGGCGGCGCTCAACGGCCTTCGCGATCGCATACAACTCGACACCGCCTTGGTTGACGATTGCATCATTGGCTGCGTGACCCCCACCAGCGATCAAGGCTTCAACCTGGCCCGCACTGCCGTACTCCAGGCGGGCTGGCATGCCGCCGCAGGCGGTATGCAGATCAACCGATACAACGCCTCCGGCTTAGAGGCCGTCAATATCGGCGCCGCTAAAATTGCCGCAGGCTGGGCTTCGCTGATCGTAGCCGGCGGCGCCGAAAGCATGAGCCGCACCCCCGTAGGCGCCGATGGCGGCCCCCTGATGTACGACCCCGAGGTGATGCTCCACAACCACTACCTGCCCCGGGGCGTAGCCGCCGATCTGGTGGCTACCTTGGCCAACCTGTCGAGGGAGGCTCTCGATGAATACGCCATCCAGTCGCACCAGCGCGCTGCCCGCGCTCAGGAGCGCGACGCCTTTGCCGGCTGGATAACACCCATCGCCGACCATAACGGCTTGGTCATCCTCGACCACGACGAACACATCCGCCACGACATCACCCCCGACCAACTGGCGCAACTCCCACCTTCTTTTGCAGAGATTGGCGACAAAGGCTTTGATGCCATGGCCCTGCACCGCTATCCACAGCTCGACCGGGTGCGCCATCTCCATACCGCCGGCAATTCGTGCCCCTCAGCCGACGGCGCCGCTCTGGTGCTCATGGGAAATGCCGCCGCCGCAGATACCCTCCAACGGCCGCCCCGCGCCCGGGTGCTGGCTACGGCCTCGGTGGGCACCGACCCCACGGCTATGCTCATGGGCGCGCCGTCGGCTGAGGGGCACGAATTGCTGGCGGTATGGAGATGGCGCACCCGGTCGAGCTGTGGATAGCGGTGCAGG
>CAYOTJ010000529.1:0-3018 GCA_964406855.1 uncultured Saprospiraceae bacterium | reverse complement strand
TCATTGTACAGGGCGCCCCGTAGCTCGCTCCAGCACATCTATCAGCCTTCGCTTGAGCCAGGGGTCGGCAGGGTCGGCATAGGTCAGGTTGGCCCAGGCCGGCATAGCCTCGGAGGACTGGGCGTGATTGGGGGTTGTGCTCATACAGATGCGTATTGGGTGCGGGTAAAGATAAAAATTATCGCCGTTCCGGTATTTTGCTTCGCCAAAAATCCGGGTTGCGCTCCAGAAACGATCCGGGTACTGCACTTAAAGATAAATACTAACTTTGAGCTTGGTTTTGAAGGATTAATAATCATCGACAATGGGAAAAGCAAACGTCCTCTTTGCGCTGTTATTGACATGCCATGCGGCGCTGGCGCAGGTGGCTCAATTAGATAGCGCATTCGCCTACCTCCACGAGCGCGATTTGTTCAACGGGGTGGTGCTGCTGTCGGAAAATGGCAAGATCGTCTATCAGAAAAACTACGGCATTACCGATATCCGAAACCCGCAGCCTTTGCAGGCCTCGTCTTCCTTCAACCTGGCGTCCATTTCCAAGCAGTTTGTTTGCGCAATGGTTTGTTTGTTGCAGGAAAATGGCGACTTAAATTTTGATGACGAGGTACAAAAGCATCTTCCCGAATTTCCCTACGCCAAGGTTACCATCCGCCAGTTGATGAACCATACCAGCGGCGTGCCGGAGTACTTCGACCTCTGTAGCCGCTATACCGGCGCCTTGGATACCCTCGATAACGACGACGTGATGCAACTGCTGGCAGAAGTGGCGCCGCCGCTCGATTTTGCTCCCGGCCAACAGTGGCAGTACAGCAACACAGGTTATGTTGTATTGGCGTTGCTCATCGAGAAGCGCTCAGGTAAAAGTATAGCCGACTATTTTGCCGAAAAAATTACCCAACCCTTAGGGTTAAAAAATACCTACATCTTTCATTTGGGCATGAGGTCCTCCCCCGAAAACAGGGTTTATGGTTTTTTGCGGGAAGACGGCCAACATAAACTCAACGACCTCCAGCGCTTCGATGGCATTGTCGGCGACGGCAATGTTTACTCCTCGGCCGAGGATCTTTTGCTATGGACCCAGGCGCTGCATGGCGGAAAACTGCTGAAGCCGGCCTCCTTAGCCGAGATGCTGAAGCCCGCTCCCTTGAACGATGGCGCTACCTTCCCCTATGGGTTTGGGCTGGGGTTTAGTCACTGCAACCACTGCGCCCACCACACGGGCGGCTGGGTTGGATTTTTAAACCTGCTGTGGACAGACTTTGAAAAAAACCGCACGCTTGTGGTGCTTTCAAGTGGCGGATCGGCGGCCGGTATCCGGGTCGGGCAACAGTTTATGAGGGGGGATAAAATACGCCTGCCTCAAACGCAGCTCATTCAAAATGTGCAGTTGGCCGACGGCTCCGGCTTGCCCGCGCGCCGCGCTTCCGTGCGCATACGGGATGGCCGTATATGGGAAACCGGCGCCCTTACTCCGTTCCCCAACGAACCCGTCTTTGATGGAAAGGGTCATACGCTGGCGCCGGGCTTTATAGATACCCACAGCCACCACCTATGGGCAATGGACGAAGACCCAACCCTGCTGCCGGCCCTCAGTCAGGGCATTACCACCATCATTACCGGGCAGGATGGCAGCAGCACGCCCATGGACAGCCTCGACGCAGCGGTGCAGAAGCAGCCCATTGCCATCAATGTCGCCTCCTATACCGGGCATACCACGCTGCGGCTCGATGCGATGGGCATGGCCGGCTTTCGCCGCCATGCCACAGTTGCCGAGCTGGAAAAAATGAAGGCCAACCTGAAGTCGGAGCTCGAAAAAGGCTCGCTGGGGCTATGCACGGGGCTGGAGTACGAACGGGCATTTTATTCCAACCGCGACGAGGTGCTGGCCTTAGCCAAAGTAGCCGGCGAGGCGGGCGGGCGCTATGTAAGCCATATTCGCAGCGAAGACATCCATATTGAAGACGCCATTGACGAAATCATCAACATCGGGCGGGAAGCCAAACTGCCCGTGCAGGTTTCGCACATCAAGGTAGCCATGCAAAGCAAATGGGGTTCAAGCCGGGCCATTATCGCCGCCATGCAGGCCGCCCGTGCAGAAGGCATCGACATTACCGCCGACTGCTACCCCTACGATTTTTGGCTTTCGACCCTCAAGGTGTTGTTCCCCAACCGGGATTATGACAATATCACCAGCGCCGAATTTGCCTGCCGCGAGCTTTTCGATCCCGAGCAATCGAGGCTTGCAGCCTTTTTGCCCAACCCCGCCTATCGGGGTAAAACCGTGGCCGACATCGCCCGTCTGCGCAAGGAAACGCCCGCCCAGACCCTCATCTGGCTCATCGCCGAAGCCGACCGCTACGATGCGCTTTACCCCAATGCAGAGGGCCGAACAGAGGGCATCATGGGCAAGTCTATGCAGGAAGCCGATATACTCAACTTCCTCACCTGGCCGCATACCAACATTTGCAGCGATGGCGACCCACTGCGACACCCCAGAGGGCATGGCGCTTTCCCGAGGGTGCTGGCCCAATACGTTCGCGGGCAGGGCGCGCTTTCATTAGAAGGGGCCATCCATAAAATGACGGCCCTGAGCGCCGAACATGCCGGCATACAACAGCGCGGTCTCATCGCCAACGGCTTCTATGCCGACCTCGTACTCATAGACCCCCAAACGGTACAGGACAATGCCACTCCCGATCAGCCCACGGCCCTGTCGAGCGGCATTATGGCCGTATGGGTAAATGGGCAGTTGGTGTTTGAAAACGGGCGGGCAACCGGCCAATTGCCCGGCATGGTCGTAAAACGTGCCGCCAATTGATGCCAGCCCTGCATCGCGCGCCTGCCATCAAAGGGGCGTTTTGCCCGGGGCAGCGGTGGAAGTTCACCCGACCGAGCATAGCGGGGGCGTGGCGGTATGGGCCGGCCCTAAAATGGGCGTCCGGCCAACAGGAACGCGGCCGGGCCAGAATATTTACCCGGATGAGCGCAGCGACGACGTTTACCCGACCGAGGGTAGTG
>CAYOTJ010000528.1:0-3021 GCA_964406855.1 uncultured Saprospiraceae bacterium | reverse complement strand
GCCCGATGCCTGCACCTGCTGCTTTTGCCCGCCCTGCTGCTGCCTACCGGCTTGCTACGGCTATGCAGCGGCTTAGCTGCCCAGTCGCTGGCGCAGTTGGCAGCCGAAACCCAGGCTAAATTTGCTCCCGACCGGCGAGTAGCCCGCTTTGATGTAGAAGCGGCCGGCATTTTTGTGCGGGGAGAGACCACCTCTGCCGCCGCCCGCGCATACCTCCTCAAGCGAGCCGCCGACCTGCGCATCACTTGTATCGATCAGATAGCGCTGCTGCCGGCAGCGGCCTTGGGCCCCGACACGCTGGGGTTGGTGCGGCAGTCGGTGGCCAACCTACGCACCGAGCCGCGCCATGCCGCCGAACTGGCTACCCAGGCCCTCATGGGCACGCCCCTGCGGGTGCTGAAACAGCAGGGCGACTGGTACTTAGTGCAAACCCCCGACCAGTACATCGCCTGGATCGACAGCGGCGGTCTGACGCTGATCGACGACGCCCGCATGAGCGCCTGGAAGCGAGCCGATCGGCTGGTGTTTACGGGCAATTTTCGGGTGCTGCTTAGCCCCGACGGCCTTCCTGTAGCCGATCTTGTGGCAGGCGCAATAGTAGAAAAAATCGGGCGCCGCAGGAAAAGCGCCCTGATCAAACTGCCCGACGGCCAGGAGGCTGAGCTGCCCTTGGCGGAAACCCTGCCGCTAACAGCGCTAACATCGGGGGCAATGCCCTCAACATCGGCGCTGACGGCTACGGCGTCGAGTTTCCTGGGGCGGCCTTACCTTTGGGGCGGCAGCAGCGGCAAGGGGCTCGATTGCAGCGGCTTTACCCGTACCGTTTATTTTCTGCATGGCTTCATCATCCCGCGCGACGCCTCCCAACAGGTGTATGCCGGCGAAGAAGTGCCCTTAGATTCGACCCTGTCGAACCTCCTGCCCGGCGATTTTGTTTTCTTCGGCAATTACCGCAACGACGGCTCCCTGCGCATCAATCACGTGGGATTGTATCTGGGGCAGGGGCAGTTTATACACAGCGGCGCCGACAATGGCTGCGTAAAAGTACAAAGCCTGCTACCCGGGGCCCTTAGCTTTGCGCCGCACCGCCGGGCCAGCCTCATGCGGGCGCGGCGGCTTCGTGCGGGTACCCGCGGCGTCGTTGGCTTAGGCGAATCAGGCTGGTATTAGATCACTCTATAAGCCGCATAATCATCTGCTATCATGGCTTCGATACTCGACTTAATTGGCAATACCCCGCTGGTGGAAATCCAGCACATCATAAACAAACCCGGCTTGCAGGTATTTGGCAAGCTCGAAGGGCAGAACCCGGGCGGCAGTGTAAAAGACCGGGCGGCTTACAGCATGATCAAAGGCGCTCTTGACCGGGGGCTCATTGGCCAGGGCCGGCGCTTAGTAGAGGCTACCAGCGGCAATACGGGCATTGCGCTGGCTATGATCGCCCGCCTGTTTAACGTGCCCCTCACGCTCATCATGCCCGACAACTCTACGGCCGAGCGCGTACAGACCATGCAGGCTTATGGCGCCGAGGTAATCCTGACCCCTGCCGAGCGCACCATAGAATATAGCCGGGAGTTGGCCGAAGAGATGGCCGAACAGCCCGGCTATGTGTTGCTCAACCAGTTTGCCAATCCCGACAACTGGGGGGGCCACTACCGCAGCACCGGCCCCGAAATCTGGCGCGACACCCAGGGGCAGGTAACCCATTTTGTAAGCAGCATGGGCACCACGGGCACCATCATGGGCGTATCGCGCTACCTGAAGGAACAAAATCCTCAGGTACAGATCGTTGGCGTACAACCCACTGAGGGTTCCAACATTCCCGGTATACGGCGGTGGTCGCCGGCTTTCCTGCCTGAGATTTATGAGCCCGCCCGCGTTGACCAAATCATTGATGTAAGTCAGGAAGAAGCTCAAGCCATGATGCGGCGATTGGCCCGGGAGGAGGCCATCTTTGGCGGCGTAAGCAGCGGCGGCGCCATAGCGGCGGCGGCCAAGTTGGCAGAAACCTTAGATGAAGGCGTCGTGGTGTGCATCATCTGCGACCGGGGCGATCGCTACTTGTCGAGCGGGCTATTTGGTTGATGGATTTGTAGTATCCTTAACCCAACTTTAACGTCCAAAGCTTGTTTCAGCAATCAATAACTGCCCTGTGGCAGGCGTTTGTTTAGCGTATGTCGCGCGAAGGCAGTAAGTAGGTATACGACATACTGTAAAAACTGCCAACGCAAACCACAAAATTAAGCACAAGTATCATGTTCAAATCGTTTATTGCCGCTTTTGCCATCGTACTGCTGACCGCTACGGCCGGCATTGCCCAACAACCGGCTACCCGCCAGTATACCCGCGCCGGCGATTCTGACCCCGAAGCTCGCGCCGCCGTTGAAGCGCTGCGCCGCAAGTATCAGGCCTATACCAATATGGAGGCTTCCTTCACCCTTGATATCGAATTGCCTGAGCAGCCTAAAGAAACGCAACGCGGCGTCATTGGCCGGTCTGGCGCTAAATACCGCATGCAGCTTTCCGGTCAGGAAGTCATCTGCGATGGTCGCGCCCTATACCTCATCTTGCACAGCAATAAAGAGGTGCAGATCAACAATATGCCCGACCCTAACGACGACGAAAACATCCTCTCCCCCGACGCCCTCTTCAACTTCTACGACCGCGGTCAGTTTGTGTTTATCCTCGTAGATGAGCGCACTGAAAATGGTAAAGTCGTACAAATCATCGACTGTAAGCCCACCGACCGCGAGTCGGAGTTCAGCAAAATAACCCTAACGCTCACCAAGCAAAGCCGGGAGATTGTGCGCATCAAAGCCTTTGGAAAAGATGGCAGCCGCTATACCTTCAACCTGCTAAGTCTCAATGGCAATAAAACCTTTGCCGGCAATCACTTTACCTTTGACCGCACCAAGTATCCGGGGTATCATATTGAGGATTTGCGCGATTAAGGGCGTGTCAGGTGGAAGCTTATGTGTATGGCCCCTGTCGGCAGTAAAATTAGACTACGACAGGGGCCAT
>CAYOTJ010000527.1:847-3025 GCA_964406855.1 uncultured Saprospiraceae bacterium | reverse complement strand
GTCGGGGGCAGTGTGGCTTTTATGCGCCCGCGATGCAGAGGGTAAGCCTGCTTTGCGTTATTATCCTTCCGGCAGCGGCGGTAAAGCGGCGCGGGTGTTTTCCTTCGAGGGGTTTCTGGATCCGGCCAACCCCCTGACGCGTACGCCCGACGGCCATATTTGGGTGGCTGCAGAAAGCAACGTGCTCGTTCGTTTTGATCCTGTTGCAGAGCGCTTTTATTATTTCTCTTTTGCCCATTTGTTTCAGGGGAGTTTTGAAAAACGACGGGTGCTGGCTTTTGCCCGCGACGCTACCGGGGCGGTATGGATTGGTACCGAGCGCGGGTTGGTGCGCGGAACGCCGCGTGGGGCCGGCTTTGATTTTCAATTGATAAGAGCCGACGAAAACAACCCTGCCGCGCTCAGCCACAATAATGTCGCTTGTTTGTTGCCGGACCCTCAATATCCCGGCGGCAGGTTGTGGATTGCCACAAAAGGCGGCGGCATCAATTACATGGATACGCGAACGGGCCGCTGTCGCCACATCCGAATCGCCGACGGGCTGCTCGACGAGGTCGTTTATGCCATCCTGCCGGGCGCCCGCGCAAACGAGTTTTGGTGCAGCACCAACCGGGGTTTAGCTAAAATCACGGTACGCCCCGGCCGCGAGCCCTGGGTAAAGATCAACACCTTCACCGCCAAGTTGGGTTTGCAGAACAACGAATTCAATACCAGCTCTTTTTTTAAAGCCGACAATGGCGAACTGCTCTTTGGCGGCGTAAACGGGCTCAACCGCTTTTTTCCCGATGACATCCGATACGAAAACACAACCCCTCCGCCTGTTTTTGTTGTAGGGCTGGAAATCAATTATCGGAAAACAGATTTTGGAGACCCCGACGGCTTGCTGCAAAGCCCCATTGAAAACCTCCGTGAGTTGCGCCTCGATCACTGGCAAAATAATGTCTCCTTTGAATTTGCCGTGCTCGACTTTGCCGATCCGGCTAAAAGTACCTACCGTTATCGCCTCGTAGGGCTTGATGACGATTGGGTAGAGGTGGGCCGCCATCGTTTTGCCCACTTCAGCCACCTTGCCCCCGGAAAGTATGAGCTGCGGGTGCAGGGCAGTAACGGCGAAAGCGACTGGCGCGACGCCGCGCCGCTGGTTTTGGTGGTACGCCCTCCGTGGTATCGCTCAACGCTGGCCTATTGCGGCTATCTGCTGTTGCTCGGTTGGGCGGTTCGGGGGGCTTACCAATTCCAGATTGGCCGGGTGAAAGAGCGCGAGCATCTGGCCTTCGAACAACGCGAAACCGAGCGCATACGGGCGGTGGAGCAATTGAAAACCAATTTTTTTTCAAATATCACCCATGAGTTTCGCACGCCGCTGACCCTGATTATTGAGCCGCTCCGGCAGTTTTTGCAAAAACCCGGCCTGTCGTCAGAGGATTTGGAAAAAATCCGGCTCGCCGAAAAAAACAGCCGTCAACTGCTGGGCCTTGTCAACCAGTTGCTCGACATGGCCAAGCTCGAAAGCGGGCAAATGACCCTTGACCTCCGCCGGGGCAATCTGGGCGAGGCGGTTAGGGCCGCATTCGAGCGCTTCCTGCCCTTAGCCGAAAAACGCGGCATAAAAATTTACATGGCGAACCCGCCTGCCGATCTGCCCGTATTTGATTTCGACGTGGCCAAGACAGCGCTAATCCTCAACAATTTGATCTCCAACGCACTAAAATTCACGCCGGAAGGCGGAATGGTACAATTGGCCATTGCGCCTGAAGGTCTGACGCCTCAAGCGCAGGAAAACCGCAAACCCGATGCGGAAGGAGAAAACCCCAAAAGTGAACATCAGGAACCGACAATCGAAATACGCGTTTCCGATACGGGCATCGGCATTGCTCCGGAGCATTTGGATAAAATATTTGATCGCTTTTATCAGGTTGACGCTTCGCATACCCGGGCGGAGGAAGGTACGGGCATTGGACTGGCGCTGTCGAAAGAATTGGCCGAATTGATGGGAGGCGAAATCAGGGTGGTAAGTGAATTGGGCAAAGGGTCGACATTTTCATTCGTTATCCCCGTCAGAAAGCCCTTTGCGGCTACGGCGGCCCAAAATGACCTTATCCCAAACGCCCGAGCCCAACCTCAGACCGCCGAAGTGAGCCCGGCACAGGCGAAGGAAAAGAGCGCGCCGGCAGAGGC
>CAYOTJ010000527.1:506-837 GCA_964406855.1 uncultured Saprospiraceae bacterium | reverse complement strand
CTGTACCTGTTGTGTTGATTATTGAAGACAATGCCGATTTGCGCAGCTTCATCAAAAATTCCGTGGGCAAAAACTGGCAGGTTGTAGAGGCTTCCAATGGAGAAGAGGGTATAAAAAAGGCTTTTGAGCTGGTGCCTGACCTGGTGATTTCCGATGTAATGATGCCGCTGAAGGACGGTTTTGCGGTATTGAACGAACTGAAAAACGGAGAGTTAACGGCTCATATTCCCATCATTTTGCTGACGGCCAAATCGGGTATAGCGTCTCGACTGAAAGGGCTGCAACAAGGCGCCGACGACTATTTGACTAAGCCGTTCAGTACCGCAGAATT
>CAYOTJ010000527.1:0-496 GCA_964406855.1 uncultured Saprospiraceae bacterium | reverse complement strand
GGCGGGCTATTTTTAGCGGGCAATCGATGGAGCAAACTGCCGGCAGCGAAGCCGGAGCCGGCGGAGAATCACATGCGTTTTTGACGCCCCCCGACCGCGCTTTCCTGCAAAAATTCACCTTGCTGATTGAAGAAAATTTGAGCAACGAAAGTATGTCCATCGAAGATTTCGCTCAAAAGCTGCTCCTCAGCAGATCGCAATTGCACCGCAAGCTGAATGCACTAACGGGCCAAAACTCCAGTGAGTTTATACGCAACTACCGCCTCGACCGTGCCTATGCCATGCTAAAAAACCGGGAGGGCGGCGTTGGCGAAATCGCCTTGCGTACGGGGTTCGGCAACGAAAAGTATTTTTCAACCGCATTCAAAGAAAAGTTCGGGACGCCGCCAAGCCAAGTGTGATACAACATAGGCAAACTTTATGCAACGCGGTGGAAGCTTTACCCCAGAGACGGCGTGGCCCAAGCTTGTTACAACATGGCCAAACCCTTCCGGCC
>CAYOTJ010000526.1:0-3025 GCA_964406855.1 uncultured Saprospiraceae bacterium | reverse complement strand
CCTCGACGCCCTCTTTGGCCTTACCATGGGCCCGGCCTGCGCCACCGACCCCGTATACGGCGACCGCTGGGGCGACGTATTCCTCACCCGCCCGGCAGCCATCAGCGGCTACCCCCACATAACCGTACCGGCAGGCCGGGTGTACGACCTGCCGGTAGGCGTCTCTTTATTTGGGGCGGCCTATACCGAGCCGGCCCTCATCGGCATGGCTTACGCCTACGAACAGGCCACCCGACACCGGCAGCCGCCCGCCTTCCGCGAGCGCTGGGGCGATTAACAGCCTTGTTCGCGGGTCGTGAACGAGCGAAAGCGCAGCCGTTTGATGATACCGCAGAACAAGCCTAATTATGGCTGCGCCGCTGAGCAAACAGCCACTTCAGCAATTCCGGCTCGGCAAAAGCAGGCGTCCAACTGTCGTGGCCCACGCCGGGGTACTCCGAGTAGCGCAGGGCTATGCCTAAGGCCTCAGCGGCGCGCACCATCCGCCTCGACATATCGGGCGGCACTACATTATCGGCATCGCCGTGGTAAATCCACAGGGGCGTATGGGGCGCATACAAGCCCATCAGTTGCGGATGGCCGCCGCCACAGATGAGCATCGCCGCAGCAAAGGTGTTGGGGCGGCGCGCCAGCAGTTCGTAGCTGCCCATAGCGCCCATCGACAGCCCGCCTAAGTACACCCGGTCGGCATCCACCCGGCCGCCGGCCAGCAGCGAGTCAATCAGGCCTGAAACCAACCCCAGCGAAGGCCCCGACGCCTCGTAAAACGGAAACGAAAACTGCCGCCCGCCATCGGCCCGCGTCTCCACCTCTACCCTCGGCCAGTAGTCATTGGCAGGGCATTGCGGAAACACCACAATCGCCGGAAAAGCCTTGCGCACCGCCGAGTCGGCAAAGAGCTTGGCGCCATGCGCCAACTGAGCCCGGTTGTCGCTGCCCCGCTCGCCGGCCCCATGCAAAAACACCAGCAACGGAAAGGCCTTACCCGACCCATAGCCCTCAGGGTACATAATCCGGTAGGGCAGCTCGCCCCCTTCGCTTCCCCTAAATACCGCCTCCTGGTATACAGTAGGCACATCCTGAGCCGCCGCCGGCGCCGCCAGCCATACAGCCAGCAAAATGGTCATTACATATCTCATCTATACATGCTTTTGCCGCAAAGTACAAACAATCAAAGAAGCCGCCCCCAGGACGAAGGCAATTTTTTCAGGCGGAGCCCTAAACCCGCGCGAAGCGCCCCCACGCCCCTGCGGAGCCCTAAACGCGCGCCAGCGCCCCTAAACCCGCGAAGCGCCCCTAAACGCGCGCAGCGCCCCTAAACCCTCGCGCCAGCGAGCCCTAAACGCGCGAAGCGCCCCCCCCTTGCACATATCCCCCAAAACACCTACCTTCGCCTTAAATTTGCCCAAAGGCAGTATCCCAAGAACGTTGTACCCCCTGAACATGAGAAAACAACTAAGTTTTTTCCTGCTGTTGATGATGTTGGGCTGGCATGAAGCCGAAGCCCAAAGCTGCGGCTGGACAGATACCCTGCTCATTGCCAACAACAGCAACACAGCGCTCAGCTTCAACATTGACGACTATTTCAACAACGACTTAGCCGACCCCATGCAGGGCCTCTGCGGCGTCGACATCCACTTTACGCACCAGTTTGTAGACAACCTCGTCATCCGGCTCACCTCCCCCGCCGGCCAGACCATCACGCTCATAGGCCCCAATACCGACGCTCAGTTTGAATTTACCTTTCTGGCGCGCTGGAGGGTGCGCTTTTTGCCTTGCAGCGAAGACCCCGTGCCCGACTTCCCCTCCGGCGACCAGTGGAACAACAACCAGATCAACAACTTCGTCAACGGAGGGCTGTACACCGGCTCCTACCATCCCTTTATAGGCTGCTTAGAAGACTTTAACACCGGCCCCGTGAACGGCAACTGGACCTTGAGCGTGCTCAACAACCCCTCCAACTACGGCGGGGCCGTCACCTATGTGCGGCTGTTCTTTTGCGATTCGCGGGGCGTCGACTGCTGCTTTGCCGATGCAGGCCATTTTGAAGCCCCCGATGTGCTCGCCTGCGAAGGCGACAGCAGCCTCATCATCGACCCCATGCTCGCCTATGAAGACCTTACGCCCAGCCCCACCCAATACGGCTACCTCTACCTCCTCGGGCGCGAAGGCGTCTACCTCGACACCACCTCTTCCACCGACTTTCGGGGCTTTCCGGCCGGAACCTACGAGCTCTGCGGCCTCTCGTACCGCCTTACCGAACTCGACAGCATACCCCGCCCCGACGGGCTCCTGACCATCGACAGCATCCGCAACAATCTCTCCGGATTTACGCCCTGGGGTTGCGCCCGGCTGTCGGATACCTGCATACAGATCACCATCGCCGCCCCCCCCGACACCACCCGGCTGACGACCAGCATCTGCGAGGGCGAAGCGGTGCGCGTAGGCGCCAGCACCTATAACGCCACGGGCCAATACCTCGACCAGCTCACCGGCTATGGCGGCTGCGACAGCATTGTGCTGCTCGACCTCACGGTGTTCCCCATACCCAGGCTCGACCTCGACGTAGTCATCTGCGAAGGCGACACCATCCGGGTAGGCGGCATGCCCTACTTCCGCACGGGCATGTATACCGACACCCTCCAAACGGCAGCGCTGGGCTGCGACAGCATCATACGCCTCGACCTCACGGTGCTGCCCACCGCTTTTTACGATACCGCGGCCGTCATCTGCGCCGGGCAGACCTTCGCGCTGGGGAGCGCCACATTTACCGCTACGGGGCAATACGACATCCCCTTCATCACCAACCAGGGCTGCGACAGCATTGTGCGCCTCAACCTCACGGTGCTGGCGCCCGAGGCGCTGGCCGCCGAGCCCGACACCCTCAACTGCTACAACGGCAGCGTGCTGCTACAGGGATCGGCAGCCCCCGACGGCGGCGCACAGACCTTCCGCTGGCTGAATGCCGGCGGACAGTTGCTGGCGGCTGCGCCCGACTACGCCGCTACCCTGCCGGGAATATACC
>CAYOTJ010000525.1:0-3053 GCA_964406855.1 uncultured Saprospiraceae bacterium | reverse complement strand
CAGCGTATCCCCGAAGAGATGCTGGTAGACAAAGCGCAGCTCCTGACCCTCAGCGCCCCCGAAATGACGGTGCTGGTAGGCGGCCTGCGCGTGCTGGGCGCCAACTATGGCGGCTCTAAAGCCGGCGTATTCACGCATCGCCCGGGGCAGCTCACCAACGATTTCTTCACCAATCTGGTGGATATGTCGACGGCATGGAGCCCCAGCGGCGATAATGCCTACGAAGGCCGCGACCGCAAAACCGGCGCTGTAAAGTGGACGGCTACCCGCGTAGACCTCGCTTTAGGCTCCAACTCGCAGCTTCGCGCCATAGCCGAAGTATACGCCCAGAACGATGGCGGGCAAAAGTTTGTCCGCGATTTCGTCAAAGCCTGGACCAAGGTCATGAACCTCGACCGCTTTGACTTGGCATAAGGCAAAATGGATTTGGAATATAAACATGGGAAGGCAACCTGGAAACGGGTTGCCTTTTTGCATTTTTTATCCGCCGCTGACCGGAGGGATGAGCGCCACCTCGTCGTTGGGCTGTATGATGTCTTCATCGAGCGCATACTCGCCATTGATAGCAATGGCGAGGGAGGGAAGGCCGCTAAGCGCAGGGTAAGCCGCCAAAAGCCGGGTCCGGAGCTCGGCTACAGGCGTGTTGGGCGCCAGGGGCCAGTGCAGGAGATGCCGGCCGCCGAGGAAGTCGCGGGTGATGCCAAAGGCAAGCAGTCGAATGGTGGTGTCGGGGGCGCTCATGGCTTAGTAGAAGTAAGTTTCAAGCCAGGCCCAGTAGGAATGGCGGTTTTTGAATACCCACAGAGCGGCGCCGATGAGGGCAAAGACGATGATGCGGAGGGCTATGCGGCGGGTTCGGGCATTTTTTTCCCTCGGGCTGAGGTAGGTTCTCCTGCGGCTCTGATATCCCATACTAAAGTGATAATATTATGTCATTAGCCTAATTCAACCAATTCCATCCAGCGAAGTTCTTTGGTTTCGATTTCTTCCTGGAGGGCGCCGAGGCTTTTAGACAAGGTTGTGATCTGGTCTGACGTGAGATCGGGTTGTTCAAACTGAGCCGTTATATCGGCCTTTCGGGCTTCGAGCTCGGCGATTTGTTTTTCCAAACGCTTGATCTCTTTTTTCTGCTCGGGCGTGGCGCCTCCCTGGCGTTGTACGGCTTCGGTTTTCTTTTGTTGCTGCTCTGTGCGCTCTTGCCGGCGCTGCTCGCGCTCCCGAATTTTTTGCTCTTCCCGGTAGTCGGAGTAGTCGCCGAGGAAATCCCGGATGCGACCCTTGCCCTCAAAGATAAAGAGGTGGTCGACGAGCTTGTCGAGGAAGAAGCGATCGTGAGATACGATGAGCACACAACCCGGAAATTCGAGCAGAAAATCTTCCAGGACATTGAGGGTGATGATGTCGAGGTCGTTGGTAGGTTCGTCGAGGATCAGGAAGTTGGGGTTGGTCATCAGGATCGTGAGCAGGTAGAGGCGCCGTTTTTCGCCCCCGCTGAGCTGACTGATGTAAACTTGCTGCTGAGCCCTCGAAAAGAGGAAGCGCTCAAGCAATTGGGCAGCGGTGAGCTTCATCCCTTTTTCGAGGGGGATAAACTCGGCTATATCCCGAATGACGTCAATGACGCGTTTGTCTTCGCCCAGCGAGATGCCCTCCTGGCCGTAGTAGCCGAAGAGCGTATTGCCGCCCACGACCACCTTACCGGCATCGGGGCGAATTTCCTGGGTGAGCAGGCGCAGAAAAGTGGACTTGCCCACTCCATTGGGCCCTACAATGCCTACGCGCTCGCCCTGGGAGAACTTATAAGTAAACTCGCTGATGATGGGCAGTTGGTCGTAGGCTTTGCTGATGTGATGGGCTTCGAGGATTTTTTTCCCGAGGCGCTGCCCTTTGATGTCTATTTGCAACTCCTGCTCTACGCGATGGCCGCCCACCCTGTCGCGGAGGGCTTCGGCGGCGTCGATGCGCGCTTTGGCCTTGGTGGTGCGGGCCTGAGGCGAGCGATTGACCCATTCGAGCTCCCGCTTGAGGAGCTTGCGGTTTTTGTCCAACTCCGCCGCGTTGGTTTCCTGTCGGGTAGCCTTCTTTTCGAGGAAGGCACTGTAGTTGCCGCTGTACCGATACAGGATGCCGCCTTCCAGCTCGATGATCTGGTCGCAGACGCGCTCCAGAAAATAGCGGTCGTGGGTAACCATCAACAACGTCAGGTTGGGCTGGCTGAGAAACTCCTCTAACCATTCGATCATATCGAGGTCGAGGTGGTTGGTAGGCTCGTCGAGGATGATGAGGTCGGGCTCGTCGATGATCAGGCGGGCCAGAGCCAAGCGCTTGCGCTGACCGCCGCTGAGGCTGCCGGTTTTTTGGTCGAAGCGGTCGATTTTCAGCCGGGTGAGCACCTCCTTGACGCGGGCCTCAAAATCCCAGGCCTTGAGGTCGTCCATCTGGGCTAAAGCCGCCTGGAGTTCTTCATCTCGCTCCGGGAAAAGCAACGCCAACTCATAGCGTCGCGTAGCGCGTATGAGGGGGTTGTCGCCCTCCAGCACTGCGTCAAGCACCGTCTGGTTGGGGTCGAAGTCGGGGTCTTGAGACAAATAGCCCGGCGAGGCGTCGCGGTGCACATACACCCTGGCGCCAATGCCTTCCGGCAGGTCAATGCCGGCCGCCACCCGCAACAAGGTGCTTTTACCGGTACCGTTTTTGGCTACAAGGGCTACTTTGTTACCTTTGTTGATGGGCAGGCTGATGCGGTCGAAAAGAATCTTTTCGCCATAAGATTTGGAAACATGCTCTAATTCGAGGTAGATCACGGGCAGTACAACGTTTTTCGACCGGCGAAGATAACAAAAAGCGCACTGACGTGGAACACTAACCCGCATCTGCTTATTTATTCCTTTGCAGCCGGCCTTGCGGGGCTTCATTTTCCCGAAACAAGCGCTAACTTTGCCGGCCTAATTTATTCTTCAGTTTAAAAACAGTTGTGATGCACTTGAGCGAACAGGAGCTTATCCGCCGCGAAAACCTCCAGAAACTCCGGGAATTGGGCATTGATCCTTACC
>CAYOTJ010000524.1:0-3070 GCA_964406855.1 uncultured Saprospiraceae bacterium | reverse complement strand
ACCCGACTCATATCCAATTATGTTTCCATTTTTTAGCTGTAAGATATTGGAGGGATAGCCTTTACGAGTTAAGCTGAATAAATATCCTGTAAAATTTTGGTTATCAAAAATTTGTGGGGAGGTGGCCGTCTGGTTTGGCGAGTAGTACCCAAAAAATCGTAGACTCACTAAGTGAGATTCAGGATGATTATAGAATACCATGACAATTTGCCCTCTGCCATCATTATTATCAAGGCTGTCATGTTGGAATGGCACTATTACAATGGGCTCTATCCCTCGGAATTTTGTTTCTATGGCTTGCGCCCAAAGTGGGATTATCTCGGAATACTCATCCCTGAATCCCACACTATTGGCGTTACCGGCATGCCAGGCCGCTTTTGCTTTTCCGATAGTTACCATATTGCCAAAAGAAGAGAGTGTATCTGTATCTAATGGCAGTTGAGTATCCTTTTTGCAACTGGGTATTAGGATAACTGCCAAGCACAGAGCAATAATGCTCCGGCTTAATACTTTAAGGTTACTAAGCATGATTAAAATATTAATTGGTAAGATAAAGAGCTTAACCGGCTAAGCGATGAAAAAACGCGCATGGTGCAAAAGTGTGGCAAATCGGATTAAAAATCAACTATTATTTGGTTCTAAGTTATTCGTGGCAGGAATAATATTATTCGTGTTATTCGTTGCGATTTTTATGCAAAAAGGACAACTTTGTCGTTATAGCTTTATATCTTTGACGAAACAAACCCTCGTTTATGAAAATAGGCGCTAATGTCAGAAGCGCGCGCATGCAAAAAAGTTACTCTCAGGAGTATATGGCGACCTCTCTCGGTATAAGCCAGTCCTACTATGCGCGCATAGAGAACGATCAGGCAGACATTAGTTTGTCGAGGTTATCTCAAATCGCAACTATTTTAGAGCTTCCAGTTTCTAAGCTGCTGCCGCTTGAGTTGGTACAACATATTGAATCGGTATCTCACAGCCAAGTGGGTAATGGTCAGTATTTAGACCAACGCGTGCAAGAGGTGCAAAATGCACATTATGAGTCTCAGCTAACGCATCTAAGGCAGGAAATAGAATTCTTAAGGCAGCTTATATCTTCTCAATTTGGAGCGATTAAGGCATGAGAGCGGGTAGGTTATCAATGCTTCTGGGGCTGACGCTGATTTATACTTCTTCATGGCTGCTCCCTTCGCAGCCACCGGCCGCAGAGATGGTGTTTATCCAAGGCGGCGCTTTTCACATGGGCGATGTTTTTGACGATAACGTCTACCGAGACGATAAGCCTGTACACCGGGTGGCGCTCAGTGATTTTTACTTGGCTACCCACGAACTTACTTTTACTGCATACGAGGCCTTTTGCCGGGCTACCGGGCGCCCTCTGCCGGACCCCAATGGCTGGGGCGCGGTCGGCGGCCGGTGATCAATGTAAGCTGGCACGATGCGCTGCACTATTGCAATTGGCGCAGCCGGGTGAGGGCTTGGAACCGGTATACGCTTTTGATGAAAACGCCGGTGCGACGGCCGACTGGAGCGCCAATAGGTATCGGCTGCCTACAGAGGCCGAATGGGAGTATGCCGCCCGCGAACGGGGCGGGCCCAAGCGCTTCGGAGATGGCAGCAATACGGCCGACCCGGCGCGCATCAATTTCGATGCGTCTGTCGACGGCAAGCAGCCTTATTCTATGGCAGGCGATTTTCGGGGGAAGACCGTGCCGGTTGACAGCCTTGAGGCACCCAATGCGCTGGGCCTGCACGATATGAGCGGCAATGTATGGGAGCGGTATTGAGCCAGGGTGGCGAATCGCGAGCGCTTGATTGGGATGGATTAACCGATTAAGTTATTCATAGCATTTAGCAGCCATTTTAAGTCTTGGGGGTTGACTATTTTTACAGCCTTCTCTGAAGCGGCCAGCTTTTCCATCCATTGGACTGACGATAGCGCGTAGGGTGGGCTTATAAAGACCACGTCCAATAGCGTTTCAGTTATATCTACTCCAGGGAATCCATCAGACGTATTTATATTCCATGGGGATAGGTCTTTGATGAATCCTTGGCGTATTTGGAAAGCGCCTTGCTCTTTCTTAATTATGAGCCCCCTACAGTATTCGTCCGATAAGTCAAAGGGACAAAAAATACGCCGGCCTACGCTCATCTGTGCGCAACGACGATGGATGACAGCTATGTATTTTTCAAGAAAATTCCGGAGCAAAGCACTTGCCATAGCCGCTTCATAGGCATATTCTACCTGTGCATGTATTATGTCAAGCCAATAGTAACTATCGCATATATAGCTTATTTTTAGTTCTCGATCAAAAACGATAATGTCCCCATGCGCTGGATTTCGCACTTCCTCCAGTATTCCAATTTGTAACAGCGAAGGGCTGTTCAGTAACCAATGTATGTCTTCCTTAAGTATGGTACTTACCCAGGTTTCCGAACGTTCGAACTCCTGCGATATGCGTGCTAAAGGTATCCGCTGCCCTTGTACCCAAAATTTAGGTTCAGAAGCATTGATTTTTAGCCCCGGAAATCCGTCGGGCGTATCCCAAACAGGCCTATCCGTCGAGGCCATACCAACCTGAAAGGTATCTTCTTCCCGAGCAATTACTAATCCGCTGCTATGCTGTTCTGCCAGCTCAAAGGGGCAAAACCACTGTTCGCCCGACTGCATCCCGGCGCAACGGCGCCCTATGGTGGCTATGTACCGCTGAAAAAGCACTTTTAACCCGGTGTTAATGTCGGCTATGGAAATACTAACCAACAAGCCATGCCAAGGGGCGCTATCTGCCATAAAAACACCATCCAGCCGTACTGAATGAACTACCAAATCCTGCCTGCCTTTTTGTTGCGCCTGATTGACAATACCAATTTGTAAGAGCATAGTGTGAATTGTTATCGTTATACTAGACCAAACACTCAGTAGCATTGAACGTATGTACATGGGGGGGCATCGGCAGCGGCGCGGACTCATGTTCGGCGCCCGGCCATCCGGAGGCATACGGCCCGCGTGAGGGATGGAAGCGGTATGGCCTTCCGCCTTCACCCCGTGGAATAGCGAAGCGTATATTCC
>CAYOTJ010000523.1:1052-3083 GCA_964406855.1 uncultured Saprospiraceae bacterium | reverse complement strand
ATACGGGTGAGCCCCGACGACGAAAACGACATCTGGCTGCTGGGCGTAGACCTGTGGCGCTCCCGCGACGGAGGCGTCAACTGGGAAGAAGGCGCTCCGCCCTGGTTTGTATATGACGTGCATGCCGACAAACACGATCTCATCTTCAACAGCCAGGGACACCTGCTGCTGGGCACCGACGGCGGCCTCTCGCGCAGCTTAGACGATGCCGAAAACTGGGAAAATGCCGAGGATATTCCTACCAACCAGGTGTACCGGGTAGCTTTCGATACCTACCGCCCCGAGCAGGTATTTGGCGGTATGCAGGACAACGGTTCCTCCGGCGGAGCTTCCCTCGACGAAGACTGGCCCCGCATCTTTGGGGGCGACGGCTTTCAGATGGCCTTCCGCCCCGATCAATTTGGCGCCTTTTATGCCGAAACCCAAAATGGCGGCATTGTGGGCACCGACAGCGACGGCGACAACTGGTTCGGCGCCACCGATGGCATCGACCCCTCCGATCGCGTCAACTGGGATGCGCCCTACTTCATCAGCACCCATAACCCCGACGTGCTCTACACCGGCACCTATCGGGTATACCGCAGCGATGCCGGCGTATACCCGGTATTTGGCGCCGTCAGCGACGATATCACCGACGGCAACATCTTCGGGCCGCGCTACCACACCATCTCCACCCTCCACGAGTCGCCCGTAGTTGAAGGGCTGCTCTATGCCGGCACTACCGACGGCAACGTATGGCGGGGCGAAGAAGGAGGAATCGGCGGCTGGACGCCCATCTTTAGCGGGCTGCCGGATCGGTATGTCACCAGCGTTAAGGCTTCGCCCGACGACGTTCAGCGGGTGTATGTATGCCTGTCGGGCTACCGGGCCGGCGACTTCCAACCCCACCTCTATCGCTCCGACAACCAGGGCGCCAACTGGGTGAATATTGCCGGCGACCTGCCCAACCTGTCTATCAACGACGTATGGATCATTCCGGGGCATCAGGACAGCATCCTCTTTGCGGCCACCGACGGCGGGGTCTATGGCAGCAAAAACGGAGGCGAAAACTGGGAGCGGTTGGGCGCCAATATGACGTTCATTCCGGTGTATGACTTGGAGTGGAACCCCGAGACCAATGAGCTTATTGCAGCTACCTTTGGGCGTTCGATACAAACCTACCCCTTGGATTCGCTGTTGGCCGCCGAGCCCCCGGTGGCTGCTACCGACCCGGCCGCCCTGCCCATAGGCAAGTGGAGTATAGCTCCCAATCCGGCCAATCATACCGCTTGGCTTAGTTGGGCGGGTTGGCAGGAAACCGGCGCGCCGCTGCAATTGGAAATTTACGACCTCAAGGGGCGGCGCTTGCACCAGCAAACCCTCCGCGGGGCTGAGGGTCGCCTACCCATAACCTGTTCGGCCTGGCCAGCGGGCGTCTACTATGCCAGCCTGCGCAGCGGCCGAAAGGTAGCCGGCCAGAAGTGGCTCATCAGCCGATAAAATAAGGTCTTTACCGGGCCCGATGGCGGCAAGAGGGAACGCCTTTTGCCGCCATCGCTATTTCAGGGCTTTTAGCTCGATGGTTGCGCCCGCGCGTACAAGCGCAATGACACAACTGTCCTGCCGCCAGTTTACCCGACCTGCGTAAGGCCCCAAGGCCAGCGATTGTTCGTAAAAATGGAAGGTTGGCGCCGGCAGGCGCTCCTCCTGAAACGACGACAGCTCTTGCGGCAGGGCTGTCGCTTCCGGCGGGGCGCCGGCCCTTGCATAGAACCGGGCCTCTAAGCCGCTTCCTACGGCTTGTATGGCTAAGGCATAGGCGCTATCCGCCGAGGCGCCCATGTACCAACCCAGCATATCGTAGGCAGATACCGGGCGCAGCAGCGCAAAACGCCCGGCCTCGTAGCGCACAATGCGCTCGTAGCGGGGCAGCGCCGCCGCCTGCTCGGCCCGCCGGGCATAAAAATAGTCGATTGCAGCCCCATCGGGCAGGGCGTACAGATAGTGCCCCTCTCCGCCGGCGCTACCGCCAACTGCGGCTATGGCCTGAGT
>CAYOTJ010000523.1:0-1042 GCA_964406855.1 uncultured Saprospiraceae bacterium | reverse complement strand
GGCACATCCAAAAGCTTTAGCTTACTTTCCGCTACGGTGGTATAAACGGCAAAGGCCGGCGCTCCGGAAGGGCCGACGGCGGCATCGCAGGTAAAAGTGGCCGCCAAGGGAGCTGTATCGCCCGCCTGGTCGGGGCCGCAGCCCGGCAGCGCCATTAGAACAAAGAGCCAACACGCGGCCTTATGGCCTGAAAATGAAGATCGCATATCGGTATAAGGTATGGTACAGAAGTAGGGGCAAAGATACAACAGCCTTGTGTGAACATTTTTTTCGGCAGAAAATTTCCATCTTTTGAGGAACCGTTTTATCTTTGCCTCGCTTTATTAAAAAGCATAGCTGGAGGGTATAGCTCAGCTGGTTAGAGCGCTGGATTGTGGTTCCAGAGGTCGTCGGTTCAAGCCCGATTATCCTCCCTCTTCAAAGGCCCGAACGTTGGTTAAGCCGACGCTCGGGCTTTTTGTTTTTGCCTCTTTGCACTGAATGCGCTACCTTTGTAACAAACAAACCCGAGGAGATGACCTCTATACCGCCCCGTAAACGGTTGTTTAGCCTTGCCGACTATCAGCAGATGGCCAAAGCGATAGCTGTTCTTAGTAATCCGGAGGGAAAAGATTATACCACTCATAAAACGGCCGTCGGAAGCGCGTTAGCCGGAGCGGCGGCGCTGCCCGCTTTGGCGATTAGCCCGGCTCATCTTTTTTAGTTATGTCTCAGTCTGCTCCGCTTTACTTATTGCATGGCGCCTTGGGCTGCGCCGCCGACATGACGCCTCTGCTTGAGGAACTCGACGGTCAATTACCTGGCATAGCCCTGAATTTTCGGGGTCATGGCCCGGATGCGGCTTCTGCGGCGGCTTTTTCGATTGCGGCTTTTGCCGAAGACTTTCTGGACGCCATAGCAACTGAACCGGCGCCGGTGGATGTATTTGGTTACAGCATGGGCGGCTACGTGGCCTTATAAGAAGCGGCGCGGCAGCCCGTGCGCAATCGACCCGTATTCACCGTAGGCACTAAATTGGCCTCGACGCCGGCAAGCGGCGAGA
>CAYOTJ010000522.1:0-3094 GCA_964406855.1 uncultured Saprospiraceae bacterium | reverse complement strand
GCGTTTTGTCAGAGCAGGAGACCTTGGAAGAGTCCTGATTGTACATGGAGGGCCCCAGCGACTTGGTAATGCTCGTCAGGAGCGCCTCGTCTACGTTCGACATGCCCAGCGTTCCTTTCATTTCGGCCATGTAGGTAGCTACGGCCTCGTCAAATTTGCTCATAATGCTATATGATAATTTGGTTAATGGATCATACTCAAGCCGGTGATTACATCAAATAAGCTCATAAACGCAATAAAATTAGCAATAATACCCATTACGGCATTATTTTTTGTTCAAATTCTGCAAAGCGGCGGTCCAGTTCGGCCTCTAAAGCTCTTTTTAGCGCAGGCTCTTCGATGAAGCTGTAGCGGATGCCATTGTATACCAACTGCTTGATGTCGGTGTAGCTGAATTCCGGATAGCGATGCGCCAGCAATACGTATTGTTCGGTGAGGTTGGTGCGGAGCACGCCTTCGTCGTCGGTGCAGATCACTACGGGTACGCCCGCCTGCCAGTAAAGGGGCAGGGGATGGCGATTGCCGGCCACGCCTAAGATAAATTCATTGCTGGTGAGGTTGATCTCTATGGCGATGCCGCGCCGACGCAGGCTGCGCAGCAGCTCATGAGCATCGGCTTCATAAGGGATATCTACGCCATGGCCTATGCGGTGGGCGCCGGCCACCTCTACGGCGGCGCGTATGTGCCAGCGCAGATGCTCGGGGCGGGTGAGGCCCAGGCACAGCTCGCCGGCATGTACGGCGTAGCGCACCTCGGGGTAGCGCTGGTGTAGGAACCGATAAAAGTACATGTGCAGCCAGTAGTCGCGCAGGGCGATGGGGTCGTGCTCAGGCGCTACGATGTTGACGCCTACCAACAGGGGACTGCTGCGCACCGTTTGAAAGGCAGTGAGCAGGTCGGCAAAGACCTGGGCCGGCGGCAACACCCGCAGCACATAGTCCTGATAGCGGAGGGCGAAGCCCGGCTCGTCGAGGCCCATACGCTGGTGTATGGCTTCGAGTTCGGAGCGGTAGGCAGCCGCCCGTTGGGCGCTGAGGTCGGCCAGCCGGGTTTGTATTTCGGCCAGCAGAGCATAGAGCCGGGCCGTATCCTGGCTCTGCTGTATGGCCAATAGTTGGCTGTTCCAGTTGGCGGCCTCGGGCGGCAGATTGCGCAGCCGCGAGCGGCGGTACATGGTTTCGACGTACTGTATGTTGTCGGCTAAGGCGCGCTTTTTAATTTCGAGCAGGCCTGCTTCAAAGAGCTGGTCGGCAGCCAGGTCAAATCGGGGGAAGGTGTTGAAGAAGTCGTCATAGGAGGCGCCACCGCCGGGCTCATAGTCAAGTACCGACCAATAGCGCAGCAGTTGGCGCTCGGCCTCGTAGCGGCCTATCTGAGCTGCCCAGGCGCTAAGGCGCAGCCATTGGCTGCGTTGGCGGCGCGGGCGCTGTGGCGGAGCTTCCCGGATTTCCAGGGTGGTCGGCAGGATATACACATCTTCCCGGAAGGCTGCATCTACCAGCGATTCGGTGTATACCGAGCCGCTGAAGTGGTGGTGGAGGTCGCCGCCCTTGGGCATGGCCTGAAAGAAAGCCGTTAGGGCCGCCGGGTAGTGGCGGATGCTGTCGAGGTGAGCGCCAACGCGGGCTTCGCTCCGAATTGACAACGGGGCCTGTGCCGAAGACTGGCAGGTAGTAGCCAGTGCCATAGCCCACAGCAGGTATCTTTTGAGCATATCAATGGGTTGGAGGCGCCCCCAAGCGCCGGGTTATAGTTGTATCTCTCCCTGCAAATACGTTACCGCTCCTCCGTCGAGCAGCACCCGATCCAGCGCCAACTCGCACGTCAGCTCGCCGCGGCGGGCAGATCGCTGCTGGGCAGTGAGGCGGGTTTTGCCCAACTGCGCAGCCCAATAAGGCGTCATGAGCGTATGAGCCGATCCGGTGACAGGGTCTTCGTCGATGCCGTAGGCCGGAAAGAAGCAGCGCGACACAAAGTCCACCTCGCGGCCCGGAGCGCTGACAATGACCCCGCGGCGGTCGAGCGCCGCCAGCCGACCAAAGTCGGGCCGCATCCGGTCTATGGTGTCCTGGTCTTCAAAGATGGCCAGCAGGTCGTCGGCGCCGGTAAAAAGGCGTATGGGCTCAGCCCCGAGTATATCGGCCAGCTCGGGTAGCCCCGCTATCGGGCGGGGCTCGTCGGTCGGGAAGTCTAAGCGATAGGTTTGGTCGCCGATGCGCGTTACCATCAAGGGGCCCGCTTCGCGGGTGCTGAAGCGCAGTTGTTCGCCGGCAAACCCCAGATGCGCGAAAAGCACATGGGCGGCAGCCAGCGTAGCATGGCCGCAGAGCCGCACCTCCGATACCGGCGTAAACCAGCGGATGGCGTAGCCTTCGCCCTCAGGCACAAAATAGGCGGTCTCCGAAAGGTTGTTTTCGGCGGCAATGGCTTGCAGTATATCCTCCGAAAGCCAGCTTTCCAGGGGTACTACGGCGGCGGGATTACCGGCAAAGCAGCGGTTCGTAAAGGCATCGACCTGAAAGATGGAAAAGCGTTGCATAAGCATTGATTTTATGAACGCGCTACTCCTTAGCCGCTACAGACTGCGGAAGGTAGCGCTGTACAATGAGGCCGTTTTTCATGCGGGGTTCAAACCAGGTCGATTTAGGGGGCAGCACCTGCCCGGCATCTATGATGGCCAAAAAGCTGTCCCAGCTTAGCGGATGCAGGCAAAAGCCTACACTGCCGGGCTGTTTGGATACGGCTTTTTGCAATCCCTCCAGCCCTTTAGGGCCTTCTATGTAGTCGACTCGATTATCGTTACGGGCATTTTCGATGCCCAGTATGCGATGCAATATCAAGTCGTTGAACAGGTCTACATCGGTGCATACCGAGCGATCGGGGCGCGAAAACCAGGTGATGTCCCGCCAACTCACCCGAAACCATTCTCTTTCCAGCAGCATGGTCATGTCATGTGCCGCAGCGGGCATGGCCGGGCCCGGAATGGGCTCAACTTCGGCAAAGGCAGACAACCGCGCTACAAAGCCGCCGGCGCCCATATCTCGGAAAGCCTGGTATACCACCCGGTTGAAATGGTGAATGTCAAGGGCCGGG
>CAYOTJ010000521.1:0-3102 GCA_964406855.1 uncultured Saprospiraceae bacterium | reverse complement strand
CTGACTGGGCATTAAAACCCATAGCGGCAGACCCTGACTGGGGCGTATGCGAGCGGGCGCCGGGTTATCAGCTTTACCCGCATCGGGTAGAAGGAGAAGGCCTATACTTCTGTTGTTTTGTGCGGGAAGGAGGAAAAGCAGCCGATGGTAAGTTGGCGCGCGGCGTGGGTGGATTTCGGAAGCTCGCGGCCGCGCCCAAAGCACATATAGCCGCTGCTGCACGCTGGCTGAAAGCCGGTAATGAGCATTCTTACTGGATAGAGCCGTCGGGGCGGTGGCGGGCATTTGCTGAAAACCAATTAGCCGACTGGCAACAACTGTCGGCTGCGTTGCCCCGGCTGGAAGCGGGCTGGATAATTGGCGAGTTCAAGGGCAAGGATATGATTCCCGCCCCTGAACTGGCCTTATCAGTACAATTGACGAATGAAAGAACCGAAGTTATGATGGCTAAGGAAGAAGCCATTAGCTACCTTCGCAAAGAGACGCCCGCTTTGGCTGAGCTTACTCAGGGCTGGGCTTTGATAAGTTACCAAAACCTGGGGTTAGGCTGGATAAAAGGATTGGGCTCCAGGTACAACAACTACTACCCCACAGCGTGGAGAATTCGCAAGTAGACGTATTTTATCATTAAGCCAGTTTAGCCAGATCGCGAACCAGAATCTTGCCGCGATTGAAATAAATCTGATCTGTTTTTTTGAGCTCATTGAGTACCAAGGTTACCGTTTGGCGGCTGGTGCAGGTGATGTTGGCTATATCCTGATGCGTAAGACTGTGCTTCAGCAACATTTCATAACCTACCCGGCGACCATGCTCACTGACCGACTCTTTGATGAAATCGACGATGCGGGTGCGGGCATCTTTAAAGATCAGGCTTTCCAGTTTGTGTTCGGCAGAGATAAGACGCTGGCCGAAAGCCGTCATGACGCGGTTGCTCAACTCAAAATTTGCACGCATGAGGCGCTTGAAGTCCTCTACCCTTACTGCCAGCAAGTGGACGTCTTCTTTGAGGGCCTGAGCGAACTCGGTGCGTTCGGATTCGCCGACCAACCCCAACTCGCCAAACATAGCTTGCGGGTGAATAAGGTGTTTGATAACCTCCTTACCCTCGCTGTTGTGGGTACCAATCTTTACCGCGCCCCGGGCTAAAAAGAAAATGGTATCGGAGGCGTCGCCAGGCAGATAAATAAAACTGTACCGCGATTTAATCCGGTCTTCAGTCATATCTGCCAAGGTAGCGCGCTCTTGCGCGTTCAGGACTGAGAATAAAGGAAACTGCTCAATGAAATTTGTTTTGCTCTCCGTGCTCATGTGTTGTTGTTGATTAGCTAAAGCCGCATTTACATAAGCATAGACACCAAACATTTGCCATTCCCCTATGCCCGCCGTATATTTTTTCTAAAAAAATGGTCTTCCCGCGTGCAATTAACCTTATTTGTTGTCAATTCAGAATATTATTTCAAATAAACCCAATTATTAAGCCATTGTTAAAATAAAATACGCAAACAATATCAGCCTCGTACTTCTACGGAAGAAAAATCGATAGGCGCCAAAACGGCAATTCCACCTTCTGCTTCTTCCATTTCCTGCACGGGCATCCCATCAATGATTATTTCAGCTATAGCAAAAGGCAGACCAATGAAGATCAGCCGAAATACGGCCGGGCCATCGGCATAGGCGCCTTCTTGTTGCTGGGTGATGGTCATGCTGCGTTCTGTGCCGGCAGTATGGAAGGTATGGAGGCGATACTCTCCCTGTTTGTAGCCATAGCCGTCGCCTGCATCGAAATAACATTCGCTGGCGGTTGCACTGCCATAATAGACCCTGAGGTCGGCGGTATCAGGCTCGAACTCTCCGGTAAATTGCATAAGGGGATATTGTGGGATGATGGCGCCTGCCCGTACAAAGAGCGGCAGGCGATCGGGTTTAACATTTACGCGCACATAATCAGCTCCACTTTGTTTGCGTCCCGAATAATAATCGTACCAATCGCTTCCAGCGGGCAGGTATACGCGGTGACTTTTTATGCCGCGTTGTTCTATGGCGCCAACCAGTAAATGAGGGCCAAACATAAACTCACTTTCCCTGCGAAGGGTGTTGGGGTCCAGTTGGTTTTCAAAAACCAAACTGCGCAGCAGAGGAATGCCCCCATGAGCATGACGAAAAAAAGCAGTATAGAGATAAGGGAGCAGCCGGTACCGCAACTCTATGGCCTTCCGGGCATAGGTCGTAAATGGCTCGCCAAAAGACCAGGGCTCCTGATCCATGCGATTTTCGCGCTCCTTCACAGAAACCTCATCTGCATTGGCTTCAGAGGCGCCGTCGGCATTATTTCCCATAGAGTGGATGCGAAAAAAGGGATGGAAAGCCCCAAGCTGTACCCAACGGCTAAACAATTCCCCGGTAGGCTGATCTACAAAGCCGCCTATATCCGTACCTACAAATGAAAACCCGGATATGCTGCTGCGCTGGCATTGGATATTGGCTAAGTGCAGATGTTCCCAACTGGCAATGTTATCGCCCGTCCAGATGGCAGAATAGCGCTGCCCTCCGCAAAAGGTAGCCCTCGACACTAAGAAGGGGCGACGGCCGGGGTCCAGGGCTTTGAGCCCCTCGAAGCTGGCTTTGGCCATCTGCATGCCGTAAATGTTGTGCGCTTCAGGATGGGTTCCGCCCTGACCATCCAGATCGTGTTTTACTTCATCAGGAAAAGTGAGGTTGTCTACTTTAAAAACGGCGGGCTCATTCATGTCATTCCAAAAGCCGCTGATGCCGTCTTCGAGGTACAGGCCGGCATAGAGGCGGCCCCACCATTCGCGCACATCGGAGCGGGTAAAATCCGGCCATACGCAGCGGACAGGCCATACGGGCCCCATCATCAGCTCGCCGGAGGTGCGCCGGCAGAAAGCATCTTTTTCGAGCCCTTCGTCATAAACGGCATAACCGGATTCAGCGCTTATACCCGGATCTATCATCGTAACCAATCGGAAGCCTTGTTTTTTAAGATCAGCAGACAATTGGGCCGGGTCGGGAAAAGATTCCCGATTCCAGGTAAAGCACTTATAAGCATCCATGTAGTCGATGTCGAGGTAAATGGCATCGCAG
>CAYOTJ010000520.1:0-3106 GCA_964406855.1 uncultured Saprospiraceae bacterium | reverse complement strand
AACATCATCTTTTGCGGCGATAAGAGCGTCATCCGCGCCGAGTATATGATAGACGACCACGTGCGCAACCTGCGCACCTTTGAGGGCAAGGGGTTGCTGTATACGGCCTCCCATAACCTGGCGGAAGAAGCTTTTACGCGGGTAAACGACTGGGCTGAAGTACGGGCATTTTTTGCGGAAGAAAAACGCCGCTTAGCATGAGTACGCCCGCCGCTCAGTCGCAGCCTTCGGAAGGTTCGGAGGGGCGGCCGCTGAAAGGACTGGCTCTGAAGGTCGTGCGCTTTGCCATGACGGGGGCCATAGCTACGGGCATCAACATTGGTTTATATTTGCTGCTGGTAAACCGGGTGCTGCCTCCCGTGGCGGCCAACTTAGTGGCCTACTCCAGCTCGGTGGTCATCAACTTCATGCTGCAAAAGCGCTACGTTTTTCAGTTGGAGCGATCTGCCGGCCGGGCCTTTACCCTGTCGATGCTGGCCTCGGTGGGCGGGTTGCTGCTCGATACGGGCATTGTAGCGACCCTCAACCTGTGGCCTTTTTTTGCCGCGCGGCAATGGTTGATCAAATTCTGCTCTACCGGAGTAGTATTCATTTATAACTTCATCAGCAAGCGCTACATCTTTGAAAAGCGCTTGTCGTGAAAAAAAACACGATCGGGATGTCTCAGTTGCGTTTATTCCTGTTGGTGATTGGCGGCCTGCTGAGCGCGGCGCCTGCCGGGGCTCAAACGGCCCTTACTTTATCAGACGCCATCGCTACGGCCCTCGAAAATAACTTCCAGATCAAGTTAGCCAAAGCCGCCGTTGACGTAGCCGCCAATAACGACGACTGGAGCCTGACCAACCGCTACCCCACCGTCAACCTCACGTTGGGGGCCAACGCGGCTTACTCCAATACCAATAACCCCGCCAGCGTGCTCTTCAAGTCCAGTGTGCTCAACACCAGCGTAGTGCCGGGCGTAGAAGCCAACTGGGTGCTCTTCGACGGCTATCGGGCTGTTTTTACGAAACAACAATTGGAAGGCGCCAGCCGCCTCAGCAGCGGCCAACTGCGGCAGCAGATAGAAACCGCCGTTCAGGCCGTTATGCAGGCCTACTACGGCGCTCAGGTGCAGCGCGACCAGCTCAAAATATTAGCCGATGTGCTAACCCTCTCCCGCGACCGCGTAGCCTACCAGCAGGTGCGCCAGGAGTTTGGTCAGGCCAATACCTTCGATTTGCTGCAAGCCAAAGATGCCTACCTCAACGACTCTACCAACTACTTAGTGCAACAAACGCTCTATGGCAACGCCCTGCGCAACCTCCTTCAGCTCATGGGCGCCTCCGGCGATGCAGGAAGTTATACCTTAGCCGACTCCCTGCAAATCCAGGACAATGTATACAGCTATGCCGAGCTGGAGGCCCGCATGATGGGCGCCAACCAGTCGCTGGCCAACCTGCTGATGGCCCGCGAACTGGCTTCCATCAACACCCGCGTACAGGAAACCGCGCTCAAGCCCACCCTCAGCGTGCGCAGCGGCCTCACCTACAATACCGGCATCGGCTTTGGCACCCAAACCTTCAATTTTGGCACAGGGCAGGTAACCGCTGATGTGCCCCAGATTGCTGCCAAAAACCTCAACGCTTTTGTCAATTTCAACGTTGCCTACAACCTCTACGACGCCGGCGCCCGCCGCCGCCGCATCGGTACGGCCAAGCTGGAGGAAATACAGGCCCAACTCAGCTACGAGAGCCAAAAGCAAGTTGTAACCACCCAATTGGCCAATACCCTTGCCACCTACAACAACCAGCGCCAATTGGTGCAGCTCACCCGCGAGCTCGTAAGCAATGCCGGCCGAAACCTCAACATAGCCGAGGAGCGCCTCAAAGGCGGCCTCATCAGCTCCTTCGACTACCGCACCGTCCAGTTGAGCTACCTCAATGCCACCCAAACCCAGCTCAACGCCATCCTCAACCTCAAAAATACCGAAACGGAGCTGCTGCGGCTTACAGGAGCCCTGATTCGTTAAGCTATTAGCCTTATTCAGCGTGGGGGAGTGAATGAGCATTAACCCCGCATCGGCAGAGAGGCCCGCGAGGGCGTCTCTGCCATTTGTTTTTTGGGGCCTCGCCGCATAACATCTGCTATGATTATCACCACGGGCGGCGCCGGGCTGTACGCTCTTATGCCCGCCTTTGGGGGCGGGCATACCGCTTCCATCCCTAGGCCAACCCATGCTCGGCGGCGAGCCCAAAAGAAAAAATAGCTGCCCTATGAGATCAATCCCCGTCGCTTCACCGTATTTATAGTTCTCCAAGCCAAGATTTGTGCATCTTGACTTGCTCTTTTTCCGTCTGGCGGCGTTAAAAAGCCTCGCCATAGCTCAGGCTATGTCTACGTTTTTTGCCTTGCCAGCCGAAAAAATAGCGGCGTCCATTTTTCACTCATTCTGGCTTGGAGAACTATACTGGAAAAGGTAAAACGATGAATGAACAGCCGACAACAGTGGTGTTTGTATACAATGCCGATTCGGGTTACTTCAATATGGTGGCTGATATTGCGCACAAGCTGTTTTCGCCGGCTACCTACCCCTGCCGGCTGTGCGATGTGACCTACGGGGTGTGGCGCATACGACCGGAGTGGGAGGCTTTTGTGGCCGAAGCGCCGGCGCAGTTTGTGTTTTTGCACCGCGATGAGTTTCACCAGCAGTACCCCGATTGGCAGGATTACGCCCTGCCAGCCATACTGCTGGGCGGCCAGGGACAGCAGCTGCGGGAGGGCGTTCCGGCTAAGCATTTGAACCAACTGGGCAGCGTAGCCGAAATGAAGGCGGCGGTGCTGTCTTTGCTGGCCGACAAAAAATGAACCCTTAACATTTGAGGATAGGCGACGTGCCGCATTTCTGCCTACCTTTGCGCCCAAGACACAGGTGATGCGCGCCAAGGCGCGCGTCTGAAAAGGGAATCCGGTGCAAATCCGGAGCAGTCCCCGCTGCTGTAAGTTTTAGAGGCTGTAGTCCTCCAGGCCAAGATTCACAAATTTTGGCGTGCAGAACTTAAAAGCCTTGAGCGCCCGCCAAAGAGGCCACTGTCATCACACCCCCGCTCGGGGGCGATGGGAAGGCGGC
>CAYOTJ010000519.1:0-3128 GCA_964406855.1 uncultured Saprospiraceae bacterium | reverse complement strand
TCTGGCTGGCGTGGAAAGAGCCTTCCTTTCCGGTGAATCCCTGCACAATGACGCGGGAATGCTTGTTTACAAGTACAGACATGGGTATGTAAAAGTTATCGGTTCGATTTACGATTTTTACTCTTCTTCCTCATCAACGATGATGTAAACATCTTCGTCGGCGCGTTGCATGAAATAACGCTCGCGGGCAAAACGCTCCTGATTGACGTCCATGTCCTGCTTTTCGCGTTTTTCTTCTTCAATTTTTTCTTCGTAGTACGTCCGGTCGTCCTGCAACTTGTTCACCATGCGTTGCAGTTGTATCTGGGTGAGCAGATCATGCCGGTCGAAGAAAATCATGTAGGCGAAGAACAGGGCCAAAGCCAGAAAGTACCGGTTGCGCAGCGGCGCCGGCAGCATATTCGTCAATTGGCGGAACAGGTTTGCCATACCTTGAGTTCATTTAGCGGCGGCAAGATACGACTTCCCGCCGGATTATCCGCAACGGGAAGTCGTTCTTTGCCTCAAGCAGCCGATTATCTCAAAAAAAATAACCTTGACTAAACAAAGGCTTAGCTCAACAACGAGCGGCCCGGGTATACAGCCGATTCTGCTAATTCTTCCTCAATGCGCAGCAGTTGGTTGTACTTTGCGATCCTGTCGGAGCGCGAAGCCGAGCCCGTTTTGATCTGGCCTGTATTCAATGCCACGGCCAAGTCGGCAATGGTCGTATCTTCGGTTTCGCCCGAACGGTGGCTCATCACGCTGGTATACGCGTTGCGGGTAGCTAAGTTTACGGCGTCAATGGTTTCCGTCAGCGTGCCAATCTGATTGACTTTGATGAGGATCGAGTTGGCAATATTCTGGTCAATGCCCTGTTGCAGACGCTTGGTGTTGGTCACAAACAAATCATCGCCCACCAATTGAACCCGATCGCCAATGGCCTGGGTGAGTTGCTGCCAGCCGTTCCAGTCGTCTTCGGCTAAGCCGTCTTCGATAGACAGGATGGGGTATTTGTTTACCCACTCCGCCCAATAGCCTACCATATCGGCGCTCGACAATTTATTGCCGCTCGATTTTTTAAAGTGGTAAACTTTCTCGTCTTCTACCCAAAACTCCGAAGCGGCAGCATCCATCGCAATCATGATGTCTATACCTGGTTTGTAGCCGGCGGCTTCGATGGCCGTCAATACCGTTTCTATCGCTTCTTCGTTGCTCTTGATGTTGGGGGCAAAGCCGCCTTCATCGCCTACATTGGTACTGTAGCCTTTTTTCTTCAGCACGCTCTTGAGGTGGTGAAACACCTCTACGCCCATCCGCAGGGCCTCAGAAAACTGATCGGCGCCTACGGGAATAATCATAAATTCCTGAAAGTCGATGCTGTTGTCGGCATGAGAGCCTCCATTGAGGATGTTCATCATAGGCACCGGCATCACGTGGGCGTTTACGCCGCCTACATAGCGGTACAGCGGTTGCTTGAGGGTGGCGGCTGCGGCTTTGGCTACGGCTAAGCTCACGCCTAAAATGGCGTTGGCGCCTAATTTGCCTTTGTTTTCAGTGCCGTCGAGCTCCATCATAATCTGATCGATGTAGCGCTGGTCGGCTACGTCAATGCCAATGAGCTCATCGGTGATGATCTCTTCAACGTTGCGGCAGGCATTCAGCACGCCTTTACCCAGAAAACGCTCTTTGTCGTTGTCGCGAAGCTCCACAGCTTCGTGGGCGCCCGTTGAAGCGCCGCTGGGCACGGCCGCCCTGCCAATGATGCCGTCTTCGGTCATCACTTCTACTTCCACCGTCGGATTGCCCCGGGAATCGAGGATCTCACGGGCGCGAATGTCTGCAATTGTGCTCATACAGCGTTGATGTTTTGTAGTCAGTAAAATGAATACTCGCTATGGTCAGGGCGATCATTTATGTTTATGCGCTTAGCCCGGCTGTTTATGCCCGGCCATCAGCCGAATAAAATCATCGAAAAGGTAGCGGGCATCGTGCGGGCCAGGCGCCGCCTCAGGGTGGTACTGCACCGAAAAAGCGGGCTTGTTGCGCAGGCGGATGCCTTCAATGGTATCGTCGTTCAAATTGAGGTGCGTTATTTCTATGGCATCCGCTTTGGCGCGCACCACCTCGGGGTTTACCCCAAAGCCGTGGTTTTGGCTCGTGATCTCACAATGCCCCGTCAGCACATTTTTCACCGGATGGTTGATGCCCCGATGGCCGTGGTGCATCTTGTAGGTAGGAATATCCATGGCCAAGGCCAGCAGTTGGTGGCCTAAGCAAATGCCAAACAACGGCTTGTTCTCTTCCAACAACGCTTTGACTGTCGTTATGGCATAGTCCATACTGGCCGGATCGCCAGGGCCATTGCTCAGGAAGTAACCATCCGGCGCAAAAGCTTTTACTTCGGCGGCAGGAGTGCGGGCCGGGAAGACCTTGAGGTAACAACCGCGCTCTGTAAAACAGCGCAGGATATTTTGTTTGGTGCCAAAATCCAGTACCGCCACCCGATAAGGCGCTTGTTCCTCGCCTAAGGTATAGGGCTCGGGCGTACTGACCTGACTGGCCAATTCCAGGCCATCCATATCGGGGGCCTGAGCCAATTGCTCCCGCAGCGCTTCTTCATCCAGAATTTCGCTGGAAATGATGGCATTCATGGCGCCCTTATCGCGGATGTGGCGCACAATGGCCCGGGTATCTACGTCGGAAATGCCTACCAGCATTTCGCGCTCAAAGTAAGCCTGAATGTCTTCGTCGGCTAAAGGCCGGTTGTAAGGGACGGTAAAATTTTTGCACACTAAGCCGGCGATTTTCACGCCGCCCGATTCGGTCTCTACCGCTTTAGCGCCATAATTGCCGATGTGGGCGTTGGTGGTCACCAGAATTTGCCCAAAATAGGAAGGATCGGTAAAAATTTCCTGATAGCCGGTCATACCGGTATTGAAACAGAGTTCGCCGACTGTTGTACCGATTTTACCAGCGGCTTTACCTTTGAAAAACGTGCCGTCGGCCAGCAACAGAATGGCCTCTCGGGGTTGTATTTCGCCCATTGCTTGCGGATTGCTTAATTCGCGCACAAAAGTAGGGAAATTTATACTTGCCCGCGCCCTTTCTGCAAAAAATAGCGCAACGAATATCTGCCGTCTCTATAG
>CAYOTJ010000518.1:0-3128 GCA_964406855.1 uncultured Saprospiraceae bacterium | reverse complement strand
ATCTCGTACACCTCGACGATGTAACGGGCGTTATCAATGCCGTTGTTGAGCGGGAGGCCTGGGGGCGGTGCTTCAATGTATGCGCCGATGAACACCCCCGGCGGGCCGACTTTTATCCGGCGCAGGCGCAGGCCTTAAACCTGCCTCCGCCCGTGTTCTCTTCCGAGCTTCGGGGCGGAGGCTTTCTAATTGGCAAAATAGTCAATAACACCCGAGTCAAAACGGAGCTGGGATACCGTTTCCGGCATCCCGATCCCCGGAGCTTTATCTATTAGATCTTGCGTTAGTTCTTCACCACGCGCTGGCGGCTGAGTTGGCCGTCTGCATTTACCGACAGCCAGTATACGCCTGCGGGCAGGCGGGAGAGGTCCATTTCGGGGGCCTCGCGCGGGAGCCAACCCTGCCAGAGCAGTTGGCCGGCTGTATTGAAGAGCTGTACCTCCAACTGCGCTTCGGCGCCGGCAACCTGCAATTGCACAGGGCCGGAGGTGGGGTTGGGGTATACCCGGACGGCTCTTTCGCCGGCCGCGGGCTCGTTGGTATGCACCAGCACTACGGGCACGGCTAAGCGGTCGCTCACGCAGTCGAAGTCTTCTTCCTTGAGTTTCCAGTCGTAGAAGTAATAGTAGCGGTCGGCGCCGAAGTTCGACTCTTTGAGGGTTACTACGCCCTGCACTTCGTAGGGGAAGTTGATGCCCGAGTCGGAACGCCTCAGCCTGGCGCTGTTGTAGCCCAACTGCGCCATGTTATGCGCCGTATTGGTGCCCAAAAACAGATCGGTACCCGGCTCAACGGCAAAGTTGAGCGGAATGGTGTGAATGCCCACCGGAATGAGTACTTCCATGCTGGCCAGCACATCGCCGGCGGCATTGGTGAGTTCTATGATGCGCGAAGCTTCGGTATCGGTATACACCTTCACGCTCTCTAAGATGAAGGGCCGGTGCGCATCGAAGATGATGCCTCCGTTGAACTGGTTGCCGGAAAAGAGCGTGCCCGCATGGTCGATCTGGCCCGTGGCATAAGCTGCGCCGGGGTACAGGGTGCGGCTCTCGGCATACACCACAAAGGAAGTATCGCGGAACGGCGCCCGTATGCTGCCGCCCTCGGCAAAGGGCGTCACATCGGTTTCGGTCAGGAACCAGGAAATGCGGTCGCCCGTCACGGAGATGGTCACCGAATCGACATCCGGAGCGATATCGATGAGCTCGGGCGTGGGCGAGCTCAGCACGTTGACGCTGATGGGCGCCGAAGTGAACGCTTCGCACTGCCCCTGAATGGTAACGGTATAAATGCCGCTTTCCGTTACTTCTAATTCAGCGCCCGCAGCGCCCGTCGACCATTGGTAGCTGTCGGCTTCCGAGCTGCGCAAGATCACGCTGCCGCCCCGGCAGAACACCGTATCGCTCAGGGCCGCCACCGTGGGCGTCTCGTCGGGGTTGACGGTTATCGATACGCTGCCCGAGGTGCTTGAGCAACTGCTGCCGTCGCTGACCGTCACCTGGTATACGCCCGTAGCGGTAGCCGCTATCGAAGCTGTTGTTTCGCCGTTGTTCCAGAGGTAGGTATACCCCTCGGGCGCCGTCAGCACCACGGCTTCGCCTTCGCAGATGGTGGTATTGCCCTCTACTACCAGTGTAGCCGGGGGCGATACGCAGGCGCCTTCAATCACCGAAATAAACTGATTGGCCGGCAGGTCTGTATACTTGTCTACCTCGCCGCTGGGCCAGCGGATGATGAGCGAATCGGCCGAGGTAGCTTGCCCGAGGCCGAAGTTTTGCATGAGGCTATTGGTGATGCCATAGCTTTCGCCGGCCCTCACTTCGCGTATTTGCAGGCCCCAGGCGCCGTACAGCCCGAAGCGGGCGCCTACGGCGCTGCGGTTGCTGGGGCCGCCCGTGAGGCGCACGTTCAGGAAGTTATTGGCGCCGCCGTCGTTGAGCCACAGCACATCGTCGATGGCAGAGGGCGTGGTATACACCTGGGCGTAGCCGCCGTAGATGTCGACGTAACCGTCGTGGTTGAGGTCGCCCAGCGCAAACGACTCCATTTGGTTGTTGTCGAACAGGCCCGTCACCTCGGTGAAGGTGAGGTCGCCGTTGTTGAGGAACAAATGCTGGCGGGTGCCGGCTACGAGGATGTCGAGGAAGCCGTCGTTGTCGAAGTCGCGCATGACCCCCTGAATGGGCAAGCCCTGCACCACTACGCCGGCGGTGGCGGTGATGTCGGTGAATACGCCCTGCCCGTCGTTGATGAGCACCATGCTGGGCACATCGTGGTTGGTGATGAAGCAGTCCATATCGCCGTCGTTGTCGAGGTCGCCGAAATCAGCGGTCCAGGATTGGGCGCCAATTTTGAGGTTGGCGGCTTCGGCCTGCTCGGTAAAGTTGCCTGCTCCGTCGTTGATAAAAAGGGCGTTGATGCGGCGCGGGTCTTGGGGGTTGTTGACGCCCTGCCGGCACTTGGCGATGTAGAGGTCTATGTCGCCGTCGTTGTCGATGTCGGTCCATACGCTGCCGTAGTTGCCCGAGTTGTCGGATGCGGGCACGGTGGCCATATCGATCCATTCGTCGGCAGCCACAAAGCCGCCCTGGCCGTCGTTGGCCCAGATGCGGCTTTCCGCGTCGTCGTGGCAGGAGAAGAAGTCGAGCCAGCCGTCGTTATTGATGTCGGCCAAGTTGGTGCCCTGCACAAACAGCCCCGGACCGGGCAGTGTGGATAGCGCGTACTGCGTGCCGTCGCCGTTGGCCCGGTACAGCTTTACGCCATCGTAGGAGCCGCCGGTGAGGATGTCGCCGTAGCCGTTGTTGTCTACATCGGCTACGCAGATGCTCCATTGGCTTTGGCCGCCGCCGGCGCTTATGGCTGCATGGTCGAAGACGCCGCCATCGCTGCGCTGCCATTCGATGTTCACCTGCCGACCCTGCCCCAAGCGCACAATGTCGTCGAGGCCGTCGTTGTTGAGGTCTTGCACGGCAATGGCTACGCCGCTGCGGTTGGCATTGGCTAACTTGTAGTTGCCGTTGTTGAAGCTAATCTGAGCCCCCAGCCCTGAAGTGGCTGCTAAGGCAAAAAAGAACAAGTAAAGTCGTTTCATGTATTGGCCAGTGATTTAGGGGGCTAAGCTATGG
>CAYOTJ010000517.1:0-3138 GCA_964406855.1 uncultured Saprospiraceae bacterium | reverse complement strand
ACAATAATAATTTGTGGTTTGTAACCTATCGCAGTGGCGTTTGGAAATACGATGGGACGGAAATTACTCAATATGCCATTCAAGATAACGCACAAGACATTACGCTATTTAGCATTTACAAAGACAACAAGGGCGACCTTTGGCTTGGAACACACGAGAATGGCGCATATAAATTTAATGGTCAGACATTTGAGAAATTTAGACCATAACAAAAAAACGAGTAATAATATAACCTTTAGTTCAGGCGCTCAAACTTGGCAGGCGATGAATAGCCAAAACCTTCAAGTAGGCTTATCCGGATGGATGATAGACTGTGGCTCGGGGATCGTCGTGGCTTGGATGCCCTTCAAAAATCAGCGGCTGCTAAGCCCTCGTTGTTTACAGGGCGATATATGCAATAATTTTTGCAGGCTATTTGCACGATTGGATTTTTTGTGGGGGGACATCAAACAGCTC
Source organism: uncultured Saprospiraceae bacterium (assembly GCA_964406855.1). Taxonomy (GTDB): domain Bacteria; phylum Bacteroidota; class Bacteroidia; order Chitinophagales; family Saprospiraceae; genus JAUMBM01. The sequence continues at coordinate 2,682 of CAYOTJ010000517.1, read as the reverse complement.
ATTAGACTAATAAAGACGTAAAGATTTAACAACCCCCAATATTTTTTAATCAGTACAATGGGGTTCAGACAACGCCAGGCGCCCTGCGCCCGGGTGCAGTGGAAGCGGTATGCGCTCGTTTACCCGGCCAAGCATAAAAGTCATTCCGGTCATCGGCTTCCTTCCCGTTCCAAGAGCCTCCAAAAAAACAAAAATCCTCCGGTATAAACGGCGGCGTAGACGCGAAATAAATACCCTGTACCCCGCACAGAGGGGTAATACAACCCAAAAGCAAGGGCAAAGCCCATCAAAAGGTAACCCAGGATAGCGAGTTGATAACGTCTTTGGCGCAAGGCCACCCGAAGCCTTGCCAACAACCAGGGCTCTATGGTAGGCAACAACGGCCAGAGTAAAATGAGTGGAAGGATGAGCAGGCGAGCTTCACGAGCCAGCGCAGCTACGAGTACCAGCGGCGTATTGATAAGAGCAAGGGTTAGGCTACCCCATAGCCACCGCCATTGCAGCACACTAAACTGCCCTCCGGCTCGCAGGTAGCGGTAAACCAAGGCGTAAGGAAGAGCCAATGTAATAAAAATGAGGGAAAGGGTTTCAGAAACCATCTGGGTATCGCGGAAGTTTTCGTGCCAATGTCCAAATCTAACCTCGTGGCTATATGCAATCGTCTGCTCCCAGGCGTGGGCAGGAAGCAGCCACACTACGGCGCCTAACCAGAGAGCCGGCGCCAACGCCCATACCCACAAGGATGCTCTGAGCCCGGTCTCCTGATGATGCCAGTAAACCAGCAACGGCAGGAAGAGTATGCTGGTTTCGCGGGCCAAACAAGCCAGGCCCAACCAAAGCGAAGCTGCCAGATAACGACCGCGCAGATGACTAAGCAGGGCTGCCAACAGGAAGACGTACTGGGGCGGATCGTCATACATCCATATGGTGGCCATGAAAGAAAAAACTACGGGGAAAGCCGTCAAAAAGCCTCCCACGGCTATGCCCCATCTGCCTTTTGCCTGTGGCGATACCCGCTGCGTCAAGCGATATAACAATATACAGGAGAGCCAAAGGAATAGGAACGAAAGTAAGTTGAAGGCCAATTGTACCGGAATACCCGCACCGCGGTTGAGCCACGCCAAGGGATAAATCATGACCGGGCGTCGATTGAACTCGCTTTCTCGGAATCTGGAGGCCAGATGCTCTGTAGCATGAGGCGTATCGACGAGTCGATCCCATGAAAAATTCCACGAAGGGGGATAGCCATTGACGTTGCTGGGCGTTAGCGCATGAAGCGCGAAAATCAGCAGCAAAGCGCCGGCGGCTATCCACCCCATTCGGGTATTGTTGGCCATAGTACCCGGCATTAGGGCATGATCGCCACCATGCCGGTCATGACGCCGCCAGGGCCTTGCAATCGGGCGTAGTATATGCCGCCGGGCCAGCGCCCATCCTGCTCTATGCGCACCCGCTCGGCTAAGTAGGTGCCGGTATTTTGGAAGTGAATGGTATACTCCAGCGGGTTACCCACCTCAATTTCGGCAGCCGTAAGCCCTTCGGCAGGCCGTACGCGCTTCTCGTTGGGGTCGAAGGAGCCCACTATCGTATCGACCAGCACCAAGTAGTTGTTATCGGGGAAATTATCGGGCTGCTGGACGTTCAACCAGGCCCGGGTGGCGAGCAATTCACCTAAGGGAGCAGCTTCATCCACGGCCCCCCGTATGGTTATTGATTGCGACCCCAGCAACCGCAGCTCATCAATGAGCCAGACGAGGCTGTCGCCGCCGATGATGAAGGCGGGGGCCGGCTCGGCGCTGCTAAACTGATAGTGAGGGTCGAGCTTTACCGAGAGTGCGCCGCTAAGCGACGTCGTGCCCTCGTTGGCGTATTTGAGGCGTATGTTGAGCCCAAAACCGGGGCGGGGGCGCATAATGTGATTGCCGCGCACAGCCCCATCGGTGATGTTCGCCGGGAAGTGCAGGCCAAAGTCATAGCCGGTATCGGCGGCAGTAATGGCCTGTATAGCCGGATTTACCTCGTAGGGGAAGGGAAAAAAGGCGCGCAGCCTAAGACTGTCGGCAGTCGTTGAGAGGGAGCTCAAATGGTAAGCCCCCGCCTCGTCGGTGAGGGTTGAGCTATAGCCATAATAAGCATTGCCGGGGCGGCGCATCTCCACGGTAAGGCCAGGTAACAGCTCTTCGCCTGCATCGCGCTGGCCATTGTCATTGGCGTCGCGGTATACAGTTCCGCTCAGCAGTCGGCCATAACGGTCGGGTATGGGCAGGCGCACTACGCCCCCGCCGTTTTGGCTGCCCAAATAAAAGTTGGCGCCGTCGCAGGCCATCACGCCAAAGGGCTCATAAGATACCGCCAGCCAGGTAGCCCCTTCATCCAAGGATACAAAAAAGCCCATCTCTGGCAGGTACAAAAAGTAGCGATCGCCTACCTTCCAGGCCCCGCCCCGATAGCCGGCGCCCCAAACGGAGCCAGGCATAGGATTGTAGTCGGCCAGCGGTAGTCCCAGTCCGCCAACACTCCAGTTGACACCATCCGTGGAGTGCCACAATACGCGCTGCTGATCAATGGTAATGCCGGGAACCAGCAGCCGGTCGCCTGCTACAAAAATACCCAGCGCCTGCCACATAGCTGCGGGCGTGGCGGTAGCCTGCCACGAAAAGCCCTCGTCGGCGGTGAAATACA
>CAYOTJ010000516.1:0-3143 GCA_964406855.1 uncultured Saprospiraceae bacterium | reverse complement strand
GTTTGGCGCCCTGTTTTTCATCATGTGGCGGGCTGCCCTGATGGTCATATCGGGCGAAATGCTGGAGGGCGAGCTGGTCGACTTTGTGGTCTTCACCGGTATTATAGGCGGGGCCATCGCCAGCTTAGGCAGTTTTTACACGGAAATTGTATCGGCCGTGGGCGCCACCGAGCGCATCATGGACATATTGGCCGTACCCTCCGAGAAGCCTCTGGCTGAACCTAAAACCGACATGCCCCGCGTCAGCGGCGCCATCGCCTATAAAGACGTACACTTCTCCTACCCTACCCGAGCCGATGTGCCGGTGCTTAAAGGTATAGATTTTAGCATACAGCCAGGCCAGAAGGTGGCGCTGGTAGGCGCCAGCGGCAGCGGCAAATCGACGATTATATCGCTGTTGTTGCGCTTTTATCAGCCCCTTCAGGGCGAAATTCTGGTTGATGGCAAAAACATTCAGGATTACGACTTGGGCCAACTGCGCCACAACATGGCCATCGTACCTCAGGAGGTGTTGCTTTTTGGCGGCCCCATCCGGGAAAACATCCGCTATGGCCGCCCCGACGCTACAGAAGAAGAAATTATAGCCGCCGCTAAAAAGGCCAATGCCTGGGACTTCATCAGCCAGTTCCCCGACGGCCTCGATACCCTGGTGGGCGAGCGCGGCGTCAAGCTCAGCGGCGGCCAGCGACAGCGCATCGCCATAGCCCGCGCCATCCTCAAAGATCCGGCCATACTGCTGCTGGATGAAGCTACCTCCAGCCTTGATGCGGAGAGCGAAAAGGTAGTACAGGAGGCCCTCAACCAACTGATGGAGGGGCGCACGTCTATCATCATCGCCCACCGCCTCAGCACCATCCGGGAGGTTGATTGCATCTACGTCATCGAGCAGGGGCGCATTATAGAAGCCGGCGCACATGAGGAGCTGACGGCCCTGCCAGACGGCGCTTACAACACCTTGGCTAAGCTTCAGTATCAGCACCTGCCGGAATAGCGTCAGCCGGCCGCATGAGGGCGTACCAGGCGGCCAGCGGCCCCAGCACATGGGGCAGCCGGTATATGCTTTCGTGCAACCATTGAGTGAGCACAACGGCCAGCTCTGCTATCCAGAAGTAAACCCACACCCGCGCCGCCGTAGTGAGGGCACCCCACACCAAAGTATAAGCTACTGCGGCCAACTGAGCGGGCCGCCAAGGCACAAACAGCAGGGCCGAAAACACAAAATCGGCTATACCCGCAGCTTGTAATATCCGAACGGCGGTAAACTCATCTACCCCAAAACCAACCATCACCATCTCTGTGAAATTGCCCGGCCGGGGGTAGTAGCCAATGGCGTAAAGGCCATGACAAATAAACGTGAGGGCAATGGCCATGCGCAATGCCAGCCATTGGGCCCGCGTGGGCGCAGGCGCGGGCTTAGCCGAAAACCACAGCAGCAGCAACGGCGCCCCAAATTGCAGGCTATACTCCCAAAACTGCCCCAGATGATAAAACTTCTCCTTGGTGTAAAGAAAAGCGAGAAACATCAATCCCAGCCCCCCCAGCGCCACCACCGCATTGAGCGCCCGGCGACCGGAGCGGACAAACCAGGCGGCTAAGGCCGCCGCCAAATAAAACCAGCCGCCTGACTTTACAGCCACAGCGATCCACTGATCTACGTCCGCCGATGTCACCCACTCCCGCCAGCTCAGCCCCAGCGCGCCTTCCACCAATGGCCGCATCAGCTTTTCATCCCACAACAAACTTCGGATGGGGATATCCCAGCGAAGATGCTGCCAGGCGCGGCCTAAAAAAACGGCCACCGCGGCTATGCGAAGCGCTAAAATCATACGTTGCATGATAAACGAGGTATTCTGCTGTGTAACAAAAACAATGCCCACCGGCAAGGCGCCGGTTTAAAACGCTGAAATGCGCTCCAACACCGTGCGGATCAGCCGGTCGACGGCCGCATAGGGGTCGGGGCTGAATTGCCCGGCGGTCCGCCCGGCTAAGATGACGTTGCACGACAATGCGCCATGCCCCAACAACTTGGCCAGCCCGTACAAAGCCGAGGTTTCCATCTCTAAGTTGGTAATGGCCAATGCGCCATGCCGGTAGCCCGCCAAGCGCAGCAGACCATCGGCCCCGAAAGCGCCGGCTAAGCGAAGGTTGCGCCCCTGCGGCCCATAAAAGCCCGGCGCAGTAAGGGTAACCCCCGTTCGGTCGGCTCCGCTCAGGCCCTCCAGCAAGGCTGTGTCGGCCCGAACTGCGTAGGGCCTGACAGGCCAGCTCACGCCTGTCTCATCGGCCTGCGCCTGCAACCCAGCCAACAGCGCCAGCTCTTCGGTATCAGGCACAAAGGGATAATAAGCCATGAGGTTGTCGAGCCCTACGCCAAAGGCAGAAAAAACAAAAGCATCCACGGGCAAGTCTTCCTGCAAACTTCCGGAAGTGCCCAGCCGCACAAAATTCAGGCGGCGCTGCCGGGGCAGCAACTCGCGCCGCTCCAGGTCGATGTTGGCCAGCGCGTCCAGCTCGTTTAGTACAATGTCTATGTTGTCGGGGCCAATGCCGGTAGAAATGACCATAACGCGTTTCTGCCCGATGCGCCCCGTGTGGGTCACAAACTCGCGCTTCTGTATCTGTGCCTCTAAGCTGTCGAAATACCGGGATACCGCCCCTACCCTGCCGGGGTCGCCCACCGTGATCACCCAGTCGGCCAGATGCTCCGGCCTCAAATTGAGGTGATAAATACTGCCGTCGGGGTTCACCACCAACTCAGATGCCGATAATGATGCCATAGTCCTGTGGGGTTATGGGATAAAACGGTAAAGTTAGGGAGTTAGTCCGGGCTTTGCCTGATAATTATCACACCAGCCTGTTTTGTTTTTTAATATAGCCTTTGAAAGGCTATTTTATGTATTGCCCATAATCGGGATTGGATTGATTGTCAAAGGTTTTTTTGCCCAAGATTTGGATTATGACAGTTAAGCCCCGGTAAGCAGCCGGGTACCTATAGCCAAGCTTGCCGAGGCTAAAACGAGGCATGCTGCCCGATTCCAGGCGGCTGCCCGGGGTGTTCGGACCAGGGGGCGCAGTTTACCCGGAAGAGCGCAGCGAAGACGTGGCGGTATGCCGACCCCAAGGGAGGCATAATAGCGGAGCAC
>CAYOTJ010000515.1:0-3147 GCA_964406855.1 uncultured Saprospiraceae bacterium | reverse complement strand
GCCCCTGCCCGCAGGCGCTGCCGCGCTGCCTCCAGGGGTATACCTCATCTCGCTGGGCGCGCCCGAAGGAAATGCTACGGCTAAGTGGGTGAAGATGTAAATTTATGAAAGTAAATATTTACAGAAAAGTTAGAGCCTGTCTGGTATAGGAACTGCTATTTCAATTGTTTCCTTTCCCAGTTGCGCCGTCCCTTTCGCCGTCGTGCTCGCCTACCCCGAGCGCTTTCAGGGCCAAAAGGTGGGCCTCATCCTCACCGGCGGCAATGTGGACTTGGGGAAGCTGCCGTTTTGATTAGCCTTAGCCGTTTACAAACGTTTACAAACGTAAGTAAACGTCTACAAACAGCTATTCAAGCGCTCTGCCCCTATCTTTGCCTCAGCTATGGCGCTCTCGCAACACAGCCGCCACCTCGTCGAGGGTATGCCCCTTGGCAGCCAGCAATACCAGCAGGTGATAGGTGAGGTCGGCGGCTTCGTTCAGGAACAATGCCGGATTGTCGTCCTTGGCTTCAATAACGAGCTCTACGGCTTCTTCGCCCACTTTCTGGGCTACTTTATTGATGCCTCGGGCCAGTAGCCGGCTGGTGTACGACTGTTCGTCGGGTTGGTCGCGGCGCTGCCGGATCACGCGCTCCAAGTGGTGTAGAAAGTCGGCCGGTTCGTTGGCTTCATCCCAGCAGGTATCGGCCCCGGTATGGCATACGGGGCCGTTAGGCCGGGCGCGCACCAGCAGGCTATCCTGGTCGCAATCGATTTTGATGTCGGCCAGGGTCAGGTAGCAGCCCGAGCTTTCGCCTTTGGTCCAGAGGCGGTTTTTGCTGCGGCTAAAGAAGGTCACGCGGCCCTCCGCTAAGGTTTGGGCTAAGGCGGCTTCATTCATATAGCCCAACATGAGCACCTGACGGGTATCGGCATCCTGAACGATGGCAGGAACGAGGCCGCCGCTTTTTTCAAAATTTATTTTGGTAACATCAACCATTCTAATTATTTTTGAGTCAACACTAAAATCGTTTCATCATGGAGGACAATCTGATCCTTGACAACGACGCGCCTGCTGATGGCTTGCGCATTTCTAACCGAGCCGCGGCCGACCTGCGTGAAACGGCCCGCTGGGCCCGGTTTTTAGCCATTATCAATTTTGTTTTTTTGGGCCTAGGTGGGCTTGGAATCCTTACCATTGGCGCCGCTATGGGGTCTGCCGCTTCCAACGACCCCACCGGAGTTACCTCCGCCTTTAGCGGGGCAATTATTTTTTTCTACGTCGTGGCTATTGCCATTGCCTTCTTCCCCGTGCTCTACCTCTATCGCTTTGGCACATTGGGGCGTGAGGCTGCCGACAACAGAAGCCAAACGGCCCTCGACGGGGCCCTCTCAAACATCAAGGCGCACTACAAGTTTGTAGGCATCATGATGCTCATCGCACTGGCGTTTTATGGCTTTGCCTTGGTGCTGATATTATTTACAGGCTTAGGGGCTGCTTTCTTAGGCTAAACTATAGTTTCCAAGCTATGATGGCTTGGAGAACTATATAAGCTAAATCGGGCGCACGCCAATGCCCTCGGCCGCTAAGTAGCGCTTCAGCTCGCCTATGGGTATTTCCCCAAAGTGAAAGATGCTGGCCGCCAGGCCAGCGTCGGCTTTGCCCTGCGTAAAAACGTCGCGAAAGTGCTCCATCTGCCCGGCGCCGCCGGAAGCGATGATGGGTATATTCACCCGCGCAGCCACCTGGGCTGTGGCGTTTAGGGCAAAGCCGTCTTTTACGCCATCGTGGTTCATGCTGGTAAAGAGTATTTCGCCGGCCCCCCGGTCTTCGGCTTCCTTCACCCAGTCGAAGAGGTCGATGGGCGTGGGTATGCGCCCTCCATTGAGGTGCACCTTCCACTGCCCGTCAACCTCCTTGGCATCTACGGCCAATACCACAAATTGGCTGCCAAAATGCCCGGCCAATTCGCTGATGAGTTCAGGTCGGCGCACCGCCGCCGAATTGACGGATATTTTATCGGCCCCGGCATCCAACAGGGCGCCTACATCTTCCAACGACCCTATCCCGCCCCCAATGGTAAAGGGAATGTTGAGGTGGCGCGCAATGTCGCGGGCTAAGGCGGCTAAGGTCTTTCTGCGTTCATGGGTAGCCGTGATGTCGAGGAATACGAGCTCGTCGGCGCCTTCCGCGCTGTAGCGGGCGCCCAACTCAACGGGGTCGCCGGCATCGCGCAGGCGCTCAAAGTTGACGCCCTTGACGGTGCGGCCGTCTTTGATGTCGAGGCAGGGGATAATGCGTTTTGCCAGCATATCGTAGTTGTCTTAAGCTGTGGCCCAGGCTTCGAGCTGGGCCAATGTTATGGTTCCTTCATAGATGGCCTTGCCCACAATGACGCCAAAGCAGCCCAACTCCTGTAAAGCATACAGATCGTCGATGCGGCTCACGCCTCCGCTGGCAATCAGCGCCAGCTCGGGCAGCGACTCCCGTATGCGGCGATACAACTCCAGCGAAGGGCCTTCCATCATACCGTCCTTGCTCACATCGGTGCTGATGGCATAGCGTACGCCCCGCCGGCTGTAGTCGAGTAAAAAGGCGTCGATGTCCAAACCGCTGTCTTCCTGCCAGCCGCTCACGGCTATGCGGTTGTTGCGGGCGTCGGCGCCTAAGATGATGCGCTCGGGGCCGTAGGTTTCCAACCACTGCAAGAACAATTCAGGCGCCTTCACCGCTATGGTGCCTCCCGTAACCTGGGCCGCGCCAGAGGCAAAGGCAATGCGCAGGTCTTCATCCGACTTCAACCCGCCCCCAAAGTCGATGTGCAGCGGGCTGCGGGCAGCCAGCTTTTCCAGCACCCGATAGTTGATGATGCGCCCGGCCCGGGCGCCATCCAGGTCTACTAAGTGCAGCCGTTGTAAACCCGCATCGGCAAAGGCCCGGGCTACCTCCAGCGGATCTTCGTTATACACTTTTTTCTGGCTGTAGTCGCCTTGGGTAAGGCGCACGCACTTGCCCTCAATGAGGTCGATGGCGGGAATGATGTGCATGGCGTTAAAGAGTATGATTGAGAAAATGACGCAGCACCTGATCGCCGGCGCTGCCCGATTTTTCTGGGTGAAACTGGGTGGCAAAGAAGTTGTCCTTCCGCAACACCGAACTAAAGGCCT
>CAYOTJ010000514.1:0-3179 GCA_964406855.1 uncultured Saprospiraceae bacterium | reverse complement strand
CCTTCAGGGTATAGATGTGCGCATACCGCTCAATACCCTCACCGTCATCTCGGGGGTGTCGGGCAGCGGCAAAACGAGCTTGGTAAAAGACATCCTCTATCCTGCGCTCAAACGCCACTTTGGCGACCCCGTCACCAAAGCGCCCGGCCTGCACAGCGGCATCGGCGGCGACCTGAAGCAACTTTCGGGGGTAGAGTTTATCAATCAGCAGCCCATCGGTAAGTCGTCGCGCTCCAATCCCATTACTTACGTCAAGGCCTACGACGCCATACGCAACCTGATGGCCAATCAGGGCGTGTCGAAGCTGCGGGGATACAAGCCGGCGCATTTTTCGTTCAATGTAGACGGGGGGCGTTGCGACAACTGCAAAGGCGAGGGAGAGATCATCGTGGAAATGCAGTTCCTGGCCGATGTGCGGCTGGAGTGCGAAGAATGCGGCGGTAAGCGCTTCAAACCCGAAGTATTGGAGGTACAATACAAGGGCAAAAACATCTTTGAGATATTGGCCCTGAGCGTAGAAGAAGCGCTGTCGTTTTTTGCCGACAACCGCGAGATCATCTCCAAAATAAAACCCCTCAACGATGTAGGGCTGGGATATGTGCAGTTGGGCCAAAGCTCAAGCACCCTCTCCGGCGGCGAGGCGCAGCGCGTAAAGTTGGCCAGCTTCCTGAGCAAGGAAAACGACAGCGACCACCTGCTCTTTATCTTCGATGAGCCCACTACGGGCTTGCATTTTCACGACATCCGCAAGTTGCTCGACGCCTTCAATGCGCTGGTGGAAAAGGGCCACACGGTGTTGGTGGTAGAGCACAACTTAGAGGTCATTAAAAGCGCCGACTGGGTGATAGACCTGGGACCGGACGCCGGTAAAAATGGCGGCCAACTGGTATTTGCCGGTCGGCCCGAGGAATTGGCAACGGCAGAGGGATCGCTCACAGGCTACTTCCTCCGGGAGAAGTTAGCCTAAAACAACCATATTATGTTGCGGGCCCGCATCAGGAGTTTTGGATACGCCCTCAAGGGCATGCGGCAGGTAGTGGCCTCTCAGCCCAATGCGCGCATTCATATAGCCGCCGCAGTAGCGGCTCTGGGCATGGGCGCCTACTTTGGCATTGAACGCTGGGAGTGGTGCGTAGTGATCCTGTGCATCGGGCTGGTGCTGGCCGCAGAGGCGTTCAATACGGCCTTAGAACACCTCACGGATTTGGTTTCGCCCGAGCATCATCCGCTGGCCGGCAAGGCTAAAGACGCGGCGGCGGCGGCAGTGCTTTTTTGTGCGCTGGCGGCGGCGGCGGCTGGAGTGGCGGTTTTTTGGGGGTATTTTAGAGGCTGAGGCTGGCGAAGGCGTATCGCTTGCTTGCGCTCATGTTGCCATGTAGTCATGTAGCATAGTCTAGTCTTCCAAGCTATGCAGTAATAGTTCTCTAAGCCAAGATTTGTGAATCCTGACTTGCTCTTTTTCCGGCTGGCGGCTTTAAAGCCTCGCCATAGCTTAGGCTATGTCTGCGTTTTTTGCCTTGCCATTCCAAAAATAGTGGCGTCCATTTTTCACTCATCTTAGCTTGAACTATAGCTGTTGCGCTTATGCGCAAACATCAGTATTTTTGTAAGGATTAAAAGGTCGTATTATGACCTTTAGTGCTTTCTAAACATCTCTCACGACTCAAAAAATTTATCATGCCTAAAAACAGAGAGCAAATTGCCGCAGAGATCGGTGTATCTGTAACAACACTTTGGAGGAAATTAAAGGCTTATAATATCAAGCTACCTAAAGGCCCCGTCTTTCCTCGTGATGAGGCTGAAATTAAGCGTATCCTTGGGGTAGATACTCACGAAGTGACATCCGAAAAAGACCAAAGAAAAGAAATGAAAAGAAATGAAAAGAAATGAATAAAGCGACTCTCATAGCTTTGTATTTGTAATTTTTTTTCTCACCATTTAAAATTAGTTTTATGAAATCGATGTTTTTTGTTCTCCTGAGCGCCATTAGCGCCATGTTTTGCGCATCCCCTCAAATGCAGTACTCAAATATGGACGCGGCGCTTTTGTATACTTCAGGTAATGGTTTTTCTCTGTTTTTCAATCCGCCAACGGGGGCTTTCTACTTGTTACAGACCACTGAAAAGCTTAGTGTTCCCGCGTCGGTTACTTTTCAGTCATTTAGCAAAGAAAGTGGTCTCACCATCAAAGACAGCCGTTCAGCGCATACGATAAACTATTCTATTGGAGGCCAGGTATTGGGTATGGCTACCTTTAGCGGGAGTCGCTATGCTAGCCAACTTACAACAACGGCGCCTAATGGAACGGTGGCTTTTGTTGGTAATGTTGGAGATGTTATCTTCGAACTTAGTTGTCATTGCAGGCGCAACGGCACAGCACAGCCCGAGGGTGGCTGCCAAAGTGGGGGCGATGGCTCAACAGGGTGCGAAATTACAGATGGAGGGGGTTTTGCCACGGGCAACTGGAATAATCACTGCCAGGTATCCTGCGCCAGTGGTTATTACGCTTGTTGCAATGAATAGCTTGTATCTTCTTAGTATTGTTCTAAGCCGCTGCGGAGCCGCGTGAGGGGGTGCAGTTTACCCGGAAGAGCGCAGCGAAGACGTGGCGGTATGGCCGCCCCCCAAAGGGCGGCCATAGTAGCGGAACACCCGACCCCGCGCGCCGTACATAAGCGTCTGCGCCCTCTGGCGCCGGGTGAATGCCTGCGCGCGGGGGCACGCCCAAAGCACAAAAGAGCCATACAGGCAAACCCGCATGGCTCTAACGACAGTAAACAGGCCCTTAGCGGCCGCCGCCGGAAGCGGTTTGGCTTTCTGCTTTGGTGGCCAGCACTTTGCGCTGAGGCGCTCTTGCGGGCGTAGCATCGGCACTTCCGCTGGGGCGGGTACACTGTTTGGCTTGGTCGGGTGTTCATTGTGCCGCCTGTTGGGTCGTGCAGTTCGTTTGCGTCGCTGTGGAGGCTGGCGTAGTTTCAGCAGAAGCGGCGGCGCTGCCTTCAGCAGCTTTACCGGTGCAGGTCTTTACGCAGCAGCCGGGTTTGGGCGCGCATTGGGCGCTCTGGGCTGAAACCTGAACCAGCGCTACGCCGGCGAAGAAAAACATCATGGCAATAAGCTTTTTCATCTTGAATGCGTGTGAAAGGTGAAAGAATGAAGTAACGTTGACGCCACAAAGGT
>CAYOTJ010000513.1:0-3188 GCA_964406855.1 uncultured Saprospiraceae bacterium | reverse complement strand
ACGGAAAAAGAGCAAGTCAAGATGCACAAATCTTGGCTTGGAGAACTATAAATCAGATTTTTAAAAACTATTGTTATGTATATCTGGAAACAACCCGCCGTACTGGAAGCCGTCAACAGCATTTCGGCCGGTACGCTGGTGGAGTGGTTAGGCATCGAGTTTACGGCCATCGGCGATGATTTCCTCACAGCCCGCATGCCCGTCGATCAGCGCACCATTCAACCCATGCGATTGCTGCATGGCGGCGCTTCGGTAGCCCTGGCAGAGACCTTGGGCAGCGTAGCTTCGGTGCTGTGTATTGACGATCTCAACCGCCACATGGCGGTTGGCGTCGAAATCAACGCCAACCACCTCAACTCAGTGCGGGAAGGTTATGTTTTTGGCACGGTAAAACCCGTTAAGGTGGGCCGCAGTATGCACGTGTGGCAGATAGAAATTAAAGACGAAAAGGATCGCCCGGTTTGTGTCAGCCGCATAACAATTGCCATTGTTGAACGGCGCTGATAAATGGGGTAGTCCTATATTTGTTTGCCGAACAGGTATGCCTGTTCCCGGAGTTATAGTTCTCCACGCATTAAACCATTAAATGCCAACTTACTAATGAAAAGAGTTTTACTTGTGGGGCTGGCCCTGTTGGGACTGGCCGGTGGGGCTTTTGCCCAGTTGAACATGACCTTGCTCTCTCATATACAGTACGATGCCAATGGCAACGATATTTGGGGCTGGGTGGCGCCCGACAGCACGGAATATGCCATCATGGGTTTGGTAAACGGCGTTTCCATCGTCAGCTTAGCCGATCCCTCCAATGCTACGGAGGTAGCTTTTATTCCGGGGCAATATTCCACCTGGCGCGACATCAAAACCTGGGGCAACTTCGCCTATGTGACCACCGATCAGTCCGGAACGACGGAAGGCCTCACCGTCATTGATATGAGCAACCTGCCCGAAAGCGTAGAATACTACCGCTGGACGCCGGATATTCCGGGCTTGGGCGTGCTGCAAACCTGCCATAACCTCTACATCGACGAGTTTGGCTACTGCTACCTTTCGGGCTGCAACCTCAACAGCGGCGGCATCCTTTATATCGATGTGTTCAGCCAGCCGGGCACGCCCATCTACATCAACCACGGGTTTAACATCTACTCCCACGATGTGTATGTGCGCAACAACCGCATGTATACCTCCGAAATCTACGGCGGCGATCTGGGCATTTACGATGTGAGCGATAAGGCCAACACCCAGTTGTTGGGACGCCAGCAGACGCCTTTTGAGTTTACCCACAACTCATGGCTCTCGGATGATGGCATGGTTGCTTTCACTACCGACGAGCGCGCCAATGCCCCCATCGGCGCCTACGATGTAAGCGACCCCGAGGACATCATTGAGCTCGACCAGTTTCGGCCATTGGAAACCCTCGGCGAGGGGGTCATCCCGCACAATGTACACGTATGGCAAAACTGGCTCATCATCAGCTATTACACCGATGGCGGCATTGTAGCCGATGCCAGCCGCCCCACCAACATCATCGAAGTGGGTAATTTTGATACCTTCCTGGGTGTGCAAACGGGTTTCAACGGCGCCTGGGGCGCTTATCCTTTCCTGCCTTCTGGTACGGTGCTCGTGTCCGACATCAACAGCGGCTTGTATGTGTTGGCGCCCAACTACGTGCGCGCCTGCTGGTTGGAAGGCGTTGTTACGGATGCCGTCACCAACCTGCCCATCAACGGAGTTATGATTCAGATCGTTACGGATGAGGCCAATGGCGACGATACCAATGCCGCCGGCAAGTATGAGACCGGCCTGGCTACTGCCGGCCAGTATGCCGTGAACTTCCAGAAGGAGGGCTATGAGGCGCTGACGGTCAGCGCTGAACTCAACAATGGCGTACTCACCATCCTGAATGTACAAATGGTTCCGTTGACGCCGGTCAACTTCGGCGGCCAGGTGGTAGACGCCGCTACGGGCGCTCCTGTGCCCAATGCCAGGATACTTATGCAGGGCGAACTCAGCTCATTCAGCACTACGGCCGACGCCAATGGCATCTTCAGCCTCAGCAATGTATTTGCCGACGATTATGAAGTAATCGCGGGCGCCTGGGGCTATTTGCACAAGAACATTGCCTCCCTGAACCTCAGTAGCGACATCAATGTGACCATTGAGCTCGACCGGGGCTATCAGGACGACTTTGTGTTCGACCAAGGCTGGACGGCAACGCTGGGTACGCCGGCGGCTACCTCCGGCGCCTGGGTGCGCGGCGAACCCAACGGCACTTTCAGCAACGGCAGCGCCGTGAACCCCAATACCGACGTCGATTTTGATCTGGGCAATGCCTGCTATGTGACGGGCAACGCCAATGTGGGCGGCATCGGCGACGACGACGTAGATGGCGGCATTGTCATCCTGACCTCTCCGGAGATGGACCTCAGCGCCTACGTTGATCCCTTCGTGCAGTACAACCTGTGGTTTGCCAATACCGGCGGCAATAACAATCCCGACGATCAGCTCGTCGTGAAGATTTCCAATGGCATCGAAACGGTTGCGATCGAAACCGTCACCCAGTCGCTGGGCGTATGGCGCGACCGCAGCTCGCTGCGCGTGGCCAATTTCGTCGATTTTACGGCCGGCCCGGTGACGATCTCCGTGGAGACCGCCGACCTGCCCGGCAATGGCCACGTTGTGGAAGCCGGTTTTGATGCGTTCTTGGTAAGCGGCGACTTTGTGAGCGATCTGGAAACGCCCGCTGTGCCGCTGGCCGATGCCAAGGTGCTGCCCAATCCCTTTGTCGGCAGCTTTACCCTCGATTATAACTTAGGCTTGCACGAAGGCGAGCTGGTGGTACACAACGCTCTTGGCCAGGCCATAGCTGCCCAGGCGCTGGCTGCCGGCTCGGGCCTGCTGAGCTTGGGCGAAAGTTGGGCGCCCGGCTGCTACTTCCTGCAATTGCGCACTCAGGGCCAGTTGCTGAACATAGGCAAGGTGATCAAGCAATAGCATAGCTACAGCTTCGGCTGATGCTAAAAACGGGGGTACATGCGCTGTTCAAGGCGTTTGTACCCCCGTTTTGTTGAAGGATGTTGCCCGCCGCAGTTTACGCGCTTGGCGCCATGGCGGGTATAGCTCCCCGTGATCGGCTTGGCGTATTTTTAGGTTACCCGCCCGCGTGAGGGATAGCAGGGAGCTCCTGCGAC
>CAYOTJ010000512.1:0-3194 GCA_964406855.1 uncultured Saprospiraceae bacterium | reverse complement strand
ATAACCCATGCCCCGCATTGCCCATTTTTCTTTTCCTGAGCTTCAATTGGCCACCCGCGACGCCCATAAGTTGAGGGGGTATTTTGGCGATTTCTTTCGGGAACACAGCCCACTGCTACACAACCACTTAGAAGGAGGCGAGCTACGCTACGCCTACCCTTTGGTACAGTACAAAGTAATTGATGGCGTGCCTATTCTGGTAGGCGTAAACGATGGCGCGGAGCTATTGCTGGAGCTCTTTTTACAGGTCGGCGAGTTGGTCATAGACGGGCAAACTTACGCCCTGCATCACAAAGATCTGCGCTGTCAGGAAGCTCTGGCGGGCTATAGCGAAGACCTTTACCGGTACCGCTTTGACACCTTATACATGGCCCTCAATCAGGAAAACCATGCCGCTTTTTTGCGTGCTACGCCTCAGCAGCGCCAACAACAGTTGAACATGCTCATACGCAATCACATTCTGGCGGCATTCAAAGGCATGGGCGTATGGCTGGATCCTCAGCAGCGCATTATAGTTCAAGCGGAGCTGCAACAGCGGCAAACCCAGTTTAAAAATCAGCGCATGAGCGCCTTTGCCGGATATTTTACGACCAATGCGCTGCTCCCGCATTGGATAGGTATTGGCAAATCGGTATCCCGGGGCTTTGGCGCGGTATCGCTTGCAGGCGCCCCCGTTGTAAAACCATAAACAGAGAACGACCTATGCAGCTATACATCAATACTTACGGCGCTTACCTGCATGTTAAAGATGAGTTGTTTGAAGTGCGTTTGCCCCGAACCGAAGGCACGCCGGCTGAGCCCAGGCAATTTGCCGCCCATAAGGTAACGTCCATCATATTGTCTACCTCCGCCTCGCTGAGTACCGATGCCGTGAAGCTGGCATTGGTTAATAACATAGACATCTTATTTGTAGACAGCAGCGGCTTTCCACTGGGCAGGGTGTGGCATGCCAAATTGGGCAGTACCACCCGAATTCGAAAGCGGCAATTAGAGGCCAGTCTTGGGCAGGAGGGCGTACAATGGACTTTATCCTGGCTAACCGATAAGCTGACCAATCAGCTCGAATTTCTGCAAGACCTCAAAAAACATCGAAGCGCTATGGGCGCTTATCTCGACGATCGTATCGCTAAAATCGACAGCCTGCGACAGAGTATGGCCCTGCAAAACAGCGCCGGCCGCATAGATGAAATTGCCGATACCCTGCGCGGCCTGGAAGGTACGGCCGGGCGGCTATACTTTGAAGCTTTGAGCCAGGCTTTGCCCGAGAGCGGTCGATTTCAGGGACGCAGTTTCCGACCGGCGCAGGATTCCTTTAACGCTTTTCTCAACTACGGTTATGGCGTTTTGTATGCCCGTGTGGAGAAGGCGCTGATGATTGCAGGGCTAGACCCCTATGTTGGCTTTTTGCACCGCGACGACTACAACCAGAAGAGTATGGTTTTCGACTTTATAGAACCCTACCGCATACATGTAGATCGGGTTGTATTTCGGTTGTTCTCGGGTAAATCGGTTAACCAATCGCACACCCGCGCCATAACCAATGGCGTGAGCTTGGAAAAGCCCGGTAAAGAACTGCTCATCGAACGGCTCAATGATTATTTAGAAGTACAAACCATCCGCTATAAGGGACGCAACCAAACCCGGGCCAACGCCATGCAACAGGATGCGCACCGCTTTGCCAATGAGCTCATAGGAAAGTGAAAACTACCTAAATATGATTTGCTGGGTACTATATGACATTACTGCCGATAGAGCTCGTACACAGGCTGCTAAACATTGCAAACGCGCTGGCTTGTACCGGGTTCAATACTCTGTCTTTTTGGGTACGCTGGACGCCAACCGCAAAGATGAGCTTCAGCTTCAGTTAGAAGCGCTCATTGACCCCGATGCAGACAAGGTGTACATCTTCCCCATGTCGAAGGAAGAGTTGCGGCAAACCATCCTGCTGGGGCAAGCTTTTGATAAAAAAATGGTCACAGATCAGGTAAAAGCCCTGTTTATATGAGCGAGCTTATCGATCAAAGGGGATTGAGCATTACCCCTTCCCACGTCATTCAATACCTCTACTGCCCACGCTTCATCTATTTTGAGCATGTGCTAACCATACCGCAATACGAGGAGAAAAGCTACAAAGTGATGCGAGGTCGCCACCTGCACGACGAGCGATTGGAGCGCAATAAAAACTACCTGCGCAAAAGGATAGGCGTAGTCAGGCGCCATGACGATCAATACCTGACCAATAGCCTGATGCGCGGCCGTTTGGACGAAGTACTCGAACTTTCGGACGGCAGCATGGCGCCGCTCGACTATAAGTTTGCCCGCTATGAAGATAAGCTCTACCGCACCTATCAAACCCAGCTTTACTGCTATGCCTGGCTGATCGAAGACAACTTTGGCCGACCGGTGCACAAAGGCTTTGTGGTATATACGCGCAGCCAAAACCAGGTTGTGGAAGTTCCCATCAGTAATGTCGATAAAGACGAGGTCCGTAAAGCAGCAAAAGCCATAGCCGAAATTATCGATAAAAATAATTTCCCTAAGGCTACGCCAGATAAAAGAAAATGCGTATCTTGCACCTACCGAAATATTTGCATACGCTAAGCCGGTTTTCCGGATAGCCGCATATTTCGACTGACGCAAAATTGGCATACAAATGATTGTTAAACAAGCCTTTATCTTTGCGCGAGGAGGGCGCAAAAAAGACCAAAACACGTTCTTTGACATGTTATTTTTTTCTTTTTATCTTTGCGCAGAAGCTGCACAAAGCATTGTTATTGAATCGATTGAAAAGAGATACGGCTTCGAGCGCACCATCCAATAGAACAAGGATTGAAACGCGGTATAGAGAACGAGCCAGTAGTTGCGGAGCTAAACTTCGAGCGCACCATCCAATAGAACAAGGATTGAAACTCGGATTTGCGCCGGTAGTTTTTGGCTAATACGCGCCTTCGAGCGCACCATCCAATAGAACAAGGATTGAAACTTTTTAAGTTGTTTTTGATTGGTTAATAATTATACCCTTCGAGCGCACCATCCAATAGAACAAGGATTGAAACATTTCGGTGTCTTGTAGATCGGCGACGGCTTGGCCCCTTCGAGCGCACCATCCAATAGAACAAGGATTGAAACTAACTTTTCCCTTGGTGGGGGTAATAGCCTTGTTGGCTTCGAGCGCACCATCCAATAGAACAAGG
>CAYOTJ010000511.1:0-3195 GCA_964406855.1 uncultured Saprospiraceae bacterium | reverse complement strand
GGGCGGGCCAGCTTTTCGGGCAGGGCTTCGTACTCTCCGGCGCGGATATCGGCTAAGATTTTGCGCTCGGGTCGGCTGGCGGCGACTTCGTAGAGGTATACGGGAATGCCCAGTTCGCGACCTACCCGCTCGCCTAAGCGGCGGGCCCATTCGGCGGCTTCTTCGAGGCTGATGCCGCTAACGGGCACTAAGGGGCATACGTCGGTAGCGCCCATGCGCGGGTGTTCGCCTTGGTGGCGACTCATGTCGATGACCTCGGCGGCTTTTTTGATGCCCCGGAAGGCTGCTTCTACAACGGCTTCGGGTTCGCCTACGAAGGTCACGACGGTGCGATGGGTAGCCTTGCCGGGGTCTGCGTCGAGCAGTTGGATGCCTTCGGCGCTTTCAATGGCGTCGGTGATGGCTTTGATGGCTGCGGGATCGCGGCCTTCGCTGAAGTTGGGCACACATTCGAGGATGGCTTTCGACATGGTTTTTGCAATTTGGTTAGCGGATGTTCCGGAATGTCAGATTGATCCGCAAAGCTGATACTTTTCTTTCTTTTGGAATAGCGTGTTGCCAATAATGTTGCATTTCTCCTTGCATAATCAGCAGGGCGCCATTGGTGAGGGGCAGCTCCCATTTGTGGTCTTTGTGGCGGGTGCGGCGCATGAGAAACCGCCGGGTGGCGCCGAGGTTGACGGATGCGATGACGGGGTTGCGGCCCAGCTCGGGCTCGTCGTCGGCATGCCAACCCATAGCATCTTCGCCATTGCGGTACCAATTGAGCAATACGCTGTTGAAGGCGGCGCCGGCGGCGCGTTCGGCCTCGCCCTTGAGGTAAAGCAGGCCCTCATTCCAGGGGTGGGGGTTGAGGCGCAGGCCCGAATAAGCGTATGTCGCGCCCGAATCGCCGTACCAGGCAGAAAAGCGGGGTATGGGCGTCTGCCTGCCAAAGAGGCGGATGTGGTGGCGCTCCCACTGTATGTGCTGCCAGTGTACGGTGGCTGGGTCGATGTCGGCCCAGGGGGCGCTCGCCCAGTCGTAGTCGTCGTTGGCCAGCAGGTAATCGGTCAGACGGCGGGTA
The DNA here is from genome assembly GCA_964406855.1 of uncultured Saprospiraceae bacterium. GTDB lineage: Bacteria > Bacteroidota > Bacteroidia > Chitinophagales > Saprospiraceae > JAUMBM01. Next base: position 2,129 of record CAYOTJ010000511.1, on the reverse strand, counting down.
ACGGCCTCTGAAAAAAAGTGAGGCGCGTAGTACAGTACTCCGCCCGGAATGGTGATGCGGTAAGCTTCGCCCTCCCGTTCAAAGTGGTAGCCCGGCTCGGCGGGCAGGCGCAGCCAGGCGGGCGACTGATCGTCGAAAAGCGTAGGATTCATACCTCTATCCGGTTGGGTTTTACGCTAAGCATCGCTACCGCCAAAATCGCGGCCCGCCACCTCCCAGCAGGTAAGGAATACCGCTGCCAGCACCGGCCCCAGCACAAAGCCTGAAAGCCCAAACCAGCCAATTCCACCCAAAGTGGCCAGTAGCACCAGATAATCGGGCATCTGGGTGTCGCGGCCCACCAACAGCGGGCGCAGCAGATTGTCTACCAAGCCAATACCCATTGCGCCCACAATTGTCAGCGCAATGCCTGAGCCAATATAGCCCTGAAAAAAAAGGATGACGGCCGCAGGCGCCCACACCAGCGCGCTGCCGCCTACGGGCAAAAGCGATAGCAGCATCATCACCACCCCCCAAAACAAGGCCCCCTGTATACCCAGCAGCGCAAACATAATGCCGCCAATGGCGCCTTGCACAGCCGCTACAATGAGGGTGCCCTTGAGGGTAGCCCGAGTCACGCTGGTAAAGCGGTTGATGACCACATACTCCCAGCGATTGCCGAAAGGCAGGGCGCCTACCACGCTGCGCACAATGGAGATACCATCGCGCAGGAAGAAAAACAATACATACAACATGATGAAAAACTGGGCCGTAAAAGCAATGGCATTCTGGGTGTATTGCACGGCATAGTCGGCTAGAGAACGGGTAAAACTAAGGGCGAAGTTGCTGAGGTCGGCCCGCATGCGCTCGGGTGTTAGGCCTGCGCGACTCAGCATCCCCTCTATGTTCGGCAGCTCCTTTTCAATGTAGTCTACCAAGTCTGTAGGATCCCAGGCTCCCGACTCAATAAGTTTATATACGATCATACTCTGGTCTACCAACGCGATGAGCAGCAGGAATACGGGCAACACCACGATGAGCAGAATGAGAATGGTTGTGATGGCCGCCGCCAGATTGGCCTTGCCCCTGAGCCGCCAGTTGATGATGCGAAAGGTGCGGTGAAAGATCACGGCCAACAAGGTTGCCCAGAAGAGCGTCAGTAAAAAAGGCTTGAGCATCCCGACGAAGGCAGCCGTGACGAGCAGCAGCATGATCCAGAAGGCGCCTTGTCGGATGTATGGTCGCAATGGCATGAGGAATTGTTTAGTGGCTCAACAAAAGTACTAAGTTATCGCTTACCTTAGCGCAATGTGCGGAATTTTCGGCATTGTGGGCGCCAGAGCGACTGCGGAGGAGGTCGCTGTCCGGGCGATTGAGGCCATGCGCCATCGGGGGCCGGATGGCTCGGGCGTATACGCCTGGCCCGGAGGGGCGCTTGGGCATGGCCGGTTGGCCATCTACGACACCAGCGGGCAGGGCGCGCAGCCCATGTCGGCCGCAGGGCTTACCTTGGTCTTCAACGGCGCCATCTACAACTTCCGGGAGCTGCGCGCCGAACTGGCCGCCGCAGGCTACGTCTTTCACAGCCAGTCGGATACGGAGGTTGTGCTGGCGGCCTGGCGGCATTGGGGGCCGCAATGCGTATGCCGCTTCAATGGCAACTGGGCTTTTTTGCTGCTCGACGAGCCTGCAGGCAAGCTCTACGCCTGCCGCGACCGATTAGGCATCAAGCCGCTTTATTATCTGAATCTTTCCGGTGGCATACGAGCTTTTGCCTCCGAGCCGAAAGCCTTTCGGAGTTTGCCGCACTGGCAACCCAAACTGCATGCGGGCCGGCTTTACGAATTTTTAGCCTATGGCTGGCAAAATCATGCCCCCGGCGCCGACTGCTGGGAGGGCGTAGCTTCGCTACCGCCAGGCAGCCGCATGGTATACGACCTGTATACCGGCGCCGCGCAGCAGGAAACTTACTACGATCCGGAGCATACCCCCGCCCTGAGCCCTAAAGACATCTCGTTGCCCGAGGCGGCGGCACATTTGAAAGACCTCTTAGCCGACGCTGTAGCCCTGCGCCTCCATGCCGATGTTCCCGTAGCTCGCACGCTGTTGTGAGGCATAGATAGTCCCTCCATGGCGGGTTTTTCCCCGGG
>CAYOTJ010000510.1:2801-3214 GCA_964406855.1 uncultured Saprospiraceae bacterium | reverse complement strand
CGCATCCGCCTGGGCGGTATGACGGTCAGCGGGAAGATGTTGAAGTTGTAGATACCGCCAGTAGCCGCCCGGCTTGCAGGGCCGCTTTTAGCAGCTTAGGCCAGCGCCGGTACAGGGGCCTGTGTAGCCACAATAAGGCCGTCTGCCCGGCTTGCAGGGCCAAGTGGGCGGCTTCTTTTTCGGCCGGCCGGCGGTAGGGGCCCTGATAGCCGAGCTGTGCATCGGGGTGGATGAGGGCGTTGGCGCCACAAAAGTAGAGACTGAATACCAGCTCGGCAGGCGAACCCAGCTCGCCAAAAACAAAAGCGCACTGACCATAATGCACCGATAGGCGCGTGGCTTGAGCCCTGTCGATGCCGGCGATGAGGCAGCCTTCTTCCGGGGGCCAGGCGCCTGTGGGGTCTGTGCCCCAA
>CAYOTJ010000510.1:0-2791 GCA_964406855.1 uncultured Saprospiraceae bacterium | reverse complement strand
GGATTGTGGGGGGTGATGAGCGCCCAACAGCTATACCCCTGGGCCCGTAGCCAGCGGTCGAGGTCGGGGTGGCGCCTGCCTATGCGCAAGTCAAGCGCCGGATCTTCGGTTTTGTAGCGCGCCAGCAGATAAGGCGCGTGCAGGTCTTGGTCGGAGTTGGGCGCGCTCATGATGGCTCAGGGATGAGGACGGCGTACTCGGCTAAGGTTTGGTTGCGGAGCAGGGCTTCGACCCAGGCCGCCAGATCGAGGTACTTGAGCGATTTACATTCGTAGGGGTCTTCGCGGAGCTGCTGGAGCTCGGGTAGAAACTGCTGTAGGATGAGTCGGCGCTCGGCGGTGGGCCTACCCAGCGACCGCCGCAGCATGGTAGCCCCTATGCGCTGGAGGCGGCTCACCTCGCGGCCCTTGTTGAGCAGGCGCTGGAGGGCGGTGAGCCGGTAGTCGAGCAGCATAAACTGCTCTAACTGATAGCGGCATAGCAACTCCAGCAGGTGGGCGTTGTAGTGGATGTCTTCGCGCAGGAAGTTGGTGCGCGATTGCAGGATTTCATCCAATTCGTCGAGGGCGCCCTGGTAGTCGCCTTGAGCAAATTTGAAGTAAGCAAACTTGTAATAAAAGAGCATGGTGCGGTGGTCGTCGAGGCGATCGCCATAGTTGTGCAGGCCTTTTTTTACCCATTCCACATCCGGGGCGGCGGCCGGGAAGGAGCGCTCCAGCAGGTGACGGTTGAGGCGGGCCAGCGACAGGTACTGGAAAGCCACTAATTCGGTGCCGGGCGTAAAAATGTCTTTCATCCCGGCTACAAACCCGCCGAACTCTTCGAGGTAACGGCGGTAGTCGGCCACATCGTCGAGGAGGAAGCAGAAGATGAGCAGGTAGTACAGCCCCCGGATGTAGAGGTCGGGGTCTTTTTCGCGCATCTGTGGGTTGAGGCGGAACAGGGCTACCCATTCGGCGGCATTTTCGCGGGCGGCGGCCAGGTTGAGGCGAATGTAGTTGTACCACATGTGGGCCTGGAAGCGATTGACCTTTTCAAAAAAAGTGCCCACCGACTCCACTCTTTTGGGCAGGGGTTGCATGTTGAGCCAGGCCGTGTGCAGCCGCTCGACTTCTTCGGGGGTTTTGGCGTGACCGTGGTCGATGTAATAGCCCTGTATCTGAATGTTGAGGTTGCTGAGCTCGCTGGCGGCCAAAGTGACCTCGCTGCGCTGGGTGGCGTCGAGCAGCAGCTTGTCCATTTTGCGGCTCACCTGGCGGGAGCGGGTAATGTGGCGGGCTTCGATGAACTTTTGGAACTCCAGCACTTCGAGGTGCAGGATGTCCTGGTGGTGTTCTTCGGCGGTAAGCTTGACGCGCTCCAGCAGTCGGAGGCTTTCCATATACAGGCCCTTGCTGTACAGGATGCGGGCAAAGTCGAGCTGTTCGCGTATCTGTATGTCGATGTGCCGCTGGATGTGCATCAGCCGCATACTGGTGAGCAACTGGCGGAACAAATGGCGCTTGAGGTGGGGCAGATGGGAGCGCTCGGAAGAGGGCAGGCGCTGGATGAGTTCTTTTTCGTCGTACTCCGATAGCTTGTCGAGGGCATCAAACAGAAGGATAAACTTGCGTTCCTGCGTACTCATGGTGCGGTTGACATAGAGCCTGAAATGGCGCTTCTCCGCTTTGCTGAGCGATTTTATTAAACGAAATAACTGGTCTTTAGAAACCGTGGGCATGTCTTATTTTGGCTAGATAGACTAGTGGTTATCAATGTTTAATGATTTTTATTTGGCTTTTGGGCTTAAAAGATTTGGCTGTAATTTGGTTAGGAAGCCCGCATTGGGCGCGCTTATCTTTGTCTTAACAACGCCGCAACGCTGGTTGGGCGTCCAACGGAAGGCAAGATTTGCAGGAACCCTTACGGCCGCTGCGCAGCCTAAGGAATCGGGAACAAAAATAACATTTCTTATGAAAAAGATTGAAGCGATCATTCGATTGTCTCGTTTCGACAAAGTTCGGGACGCGCTGGCCGAAATTGGCGTCAACTTTTTTACGCTCAGCGAGGTGAAGGGCTTCGGCTTGCAGCGGGGCGAGAAGTTGGTGTATCGGGGCAGCGTTTACGACTCCGACTACATCGCCCGTCTTCGGCTCGACATCCTGTGCGAGGCGGATAAAGTGGAGGCCATCCTCAAAGCCATCTCATCGGCGGGTCGTACGGGCGAAGTGGGCGACGGCAAGATTGCCGTTTACGACATCGAACAGGTCGTGCGCATCCGCACCAACGAAGTGGGCGCATCCGCCATATAAAGGTATTCAGGTTTGCTTTTGAAATATAGTTCGCAGCGCTCGCTCATCAACTCGGTTAAACAATTCACGTAGTACGAAGCCGGTTTTCAGGCTTCTGTTGCCCTCGCCACTTACCAGATTGCCGCAATTTCCGGCTGCAGTTTTTCGGCGTTCTGCCCTGTGCAGCGCTTAGCTGGTTATTGTCTTCAACTATGGTTTAACGCAAACGATTTTCACGCATGAACGAATCATTATTTACGGCAAATAACCTATGGATGTTGATCGCAACGGCTATGGTGTTTATCATGCACCTTGGCTTTGCTACCTTGGAATCGGGGCTGGCACAGAAAAAAAATGTAGTCAATATCCTGTTTAAGAACATTATGATTGTGGCCATAGGGTTGCTTACGTACTTTCTCGTAGGCTTTAATCTGATTTACCCGGGTCCGAGCGGAGGCGGCTTTTTTGGCTTCAGTGTTTTTGGCCTGAGTGTTGCTGCCGGCGCGGCCGGCGTCTTCGAG
>CAYOTJ010000509.1:0-3220 GCA_964406855.1 uncultured Saprospiraceae bacterium | reverse complement strand
TCACAGCCCGGCCCGGCAAGGTATACCCCAACCCCAACAACGGAAAATTCATCCTATCCGTAGATGAGCAAGTCAGCTCGGGTACGCTATTGGTGTTCAATCTGCTGGGGCAGCGCGTAAAGGAATTCCGACACCTCTACGGCCAACAATTTGAATTGGACGCGGGCCGACTGCCCGTCGGGGCCTACGTCTATCAATTGACAGAAGGCAAGCGCCCCGTAGCCCAGGGAAGATTGCTTATCCAATAATTATACTTCTCCAGTAAGAGGTTTATAAACCTTGGCTTGAAGAACTACTTCAAGTCGAGGAAATGCCGGCGACGCAGCGCGTAATATTGCCATACGACGCTGCCCTTGAGCCGGGCTTCATCGCAGCGGTCGGCCCCAATGCGGGCCGAGGCTACCAGCGCGTCGTATTGTTTGCGTTTGCGCCACCAATAGGCCATGCGAGGAAAAAAGTACCAATGCGCCTGTACAATGGCTATAATATGGTCCCATTTTCCCTGAAAGAGAAACAACACCCCCGCCAGGGCATCCATAAAAAGCCTGACGGGAAACCACCAAATCAGGCGGCCGGCGGGCTCGTTTTTAAAACTGGTACACAGGGTATTCCTGAAGTTGAGGTAAGTTTTGCGCGGCGTCTGATAGCTGAGCGTGCCGCCGCCCACATGATAAACCACCGAACTGGGGTCGCAGCCAATCTGGTAGCCGGCCCGCTTGAGCCGCCAACACAAGTCTATCTCTTCAGCATGGGCAAAATAATCGCCGTCGAAACCGCCGAGTCGATGAAAAAGATCCGCCCGGATGAACAAAGCGGCGCCGCTGGCCCAAAATATCTCTACGGGCTCGTCATACTGGCCCCTGTCGGTTTCGGTATGGCCAAAGATGCGGCCCCGGCAAAAGGGATACCCCAACGCATCGAGCCAGCCGCCGGCAGCGCCGGCGTATTCAAAAGCGTCCCGATGGTGATAAGCGCGGATTTTGGGCTGGCAGGCGGCCATTTTGCGGTTTTGCTGCAACTGGGTCAGGCAACCGTCCAACCAGCCCGGGCCTACCTCTACATCCGAGTTGAGCAGGACGTAAACATCTGCTTCCACCTGCCTGAGCGCCTGATTATAACCTTCGGCAAAGCCATAGTTAAGCGGCAGCGATAAAACGCGCACCTTCGGATGATGGGCAGCCAGCCAGCTAAGCGAATCGTCGGTAGAGGCATTGTCCGCTACATAAATATCCACCTCGGGCGGCGTATGTGTTGCCACGGCGGGCAAAAATGCCTCCAAATACGACCTCCCATTGTAGTTGAGGATAACAACGGCGGTCTTATCGGCGCCTCCTGTTTCATCTTTGGGGTGAGGCAGGAGGCTTAGTCGGGCCTGAGCGTCTGCGCGGTCGCGCGCCAACTGCTCACGCAGGGCGTCCATGTCGGAGAAGTTGGCGTCGGCCCGAATAAAATCCAACACGTACACTTCCAGTTCATGCCCGTAAATGCGCTGGTCGAAGTCAAAAATGTTAACCTCGATGGTGCGGTGCTCCGGGCCTTTAAGGGTGGGTCGGTTGCCGATGTAAAGCATACCGTCGTACCAGACCTCTTCGTGGCGCACCCGAACGGCATAAATCCCGTCGCAGGGGATGAGTTTATAGCGGAAAGCGGGGTCTATATTGGCCGTGGGGAAGCCCAACTGAGCGCCTATCTGCTGGCCGTGTACTACCTTGCCGCGCAGAGCGTAGGAGTGCCCCAGCAACCGATTGGCCGTTTTTACGTCGCCGCGCTCCAGTGCATATCGTATTTTGGTAGAGCTGATGGAGATGTCGTCCAACTCCTGCTTTTCAATTTGTACTACTTCATAACCCAAGGCTTGCCCGTGCCATTTGAGGTAGTTCACATCCCCGAGCCGGTTGAGGCCAAAGCGATGGTCGTAACCAATGACAATATAGCGGGGATGGAAGCGCTCTACCAAAAACTTATGGATGTACTCATCGGCGCTGAGTTGGGAAAAAGCGACCGAAAAAGGCGCTACCACCAAATGGTCGACCCCGTAGCGGGCAAACAGGTCTACTTTCTCTTCGATGGTGGAAAGCAGCCTAAGCGAATCGTCTTGGGGGTAAATGATGCTGCGCGGGTGAGGATGGAAGGTGATAACCACACTCTCTCCGCCAATGCGGCGGGCCAGTCGGTTGATTTTTTTCAACAACTGTTGATGCCCTAAATGCACCCCGTCAAAGGATCCAATAGTGATGACGGCGTTGGTAAAGCCGGGTAGCAGGTCCAGATCGTAGTGTACTCTCATGACAACGCAAAAGTAAACGGAAAACTGTATTAGAAGAAAGATTGTTGTATAACTTTGCCGACAAACCACGGGTACTAACTACCAACAACAACCATGCAGTACGATAAAACGGCTATTGTAAAGGCGCTCGCTAAAGTTTTGGATCCCCAAACCGGTCAGGACCTGATTACGGCGAATATGGTTCGGGACCTCAACGTAGAGAGCAACAACATCAATTTCACCATAGAGTTGCCTTCACTGGGCGCTTCTTACAAATCGGATCTCAATTTTGCCTGCATCCAGGCCATCATGGCCATCTACCCCGACGCCAACGTAAACGTACACATGGCCAGCCATGCATCGGGCGGCCAGGAGGCCCCCAACCCATTGGCGCAGGTGCGCAACATCATAGCTGTGGCATCTGGCAAGGGCGGCGTGGGCAAATCGACGGTAGCCGTCAACTTAGCCTTAGCCCTCCAGGAATTGGGCGCCAAAGTAGGCCTCATCGACGCCGACCTCTACGGCCCTTCCATGCCCACCATGTTGGGGCTGCAAGGCCAACGCCCCAAGGTGCAGGACTTTTACGGCAAGCCCAAAATTGTACCCCTCGAAGCTTATGGCATGCCCGTCATGTCCATTGGTTTTATCATTGAACCCGAGCAGGCCGTAGTGCTGCGCGGGCCCAGATTATCGGGGGTTATCAAGCAATTTTTCAACGATACCATCTGGCCGCCGCTCGACTACCTCGTTGTCGACCTTCCGCCCGGCACCGGCGACATTCAGCTCACGCTGGTACAAACTGTGCCCGTTACCGGCACTGTACTCGTCACTACGCCCCAGGAAGTGGCCGTAGTGGACGCCGTAAAGGCCATGAATATGTTTTTGCTACCCAACGTGAACGTGCCCATATTGGGCGTAGTGGAAAATATGGCCTGGTTTACGCCGGCCGAGTTG
>CAYOTJ010000508.1:0-3224 GCA_964406855.1 uncultured Saprospiraceae bacterium | reverse complement strand
TCTTTATACATAATAACAACACATATTCAAATGAGCATTTACTTTCGCTGCCATTAAGTAAAATAAATGGTCGAAACATAAGGCTCAAGCAGAATAATATTATAGCTTAGAAGCTTAACATTAACTATGGCAAAAGTAAGTATTTTACAGCCTTCGACCAAAAAAGATTTTACTAAAAACTTTCCTGCACAATAGTTATCTTCATAAGCAAGCTATGTTAGCCTTAATTCCACATGGTGATTCAATCAACGGGAGTATTATTTACTCTTTGAAGTTTAGCCATGATTAAGATTTGTTAAATTTGAATACTTGTCCTATTTTGATAGAATCCCATATGGTCAACTCTCATAAAAGCCTGTATAGTAATCACATCGATTACTTATAAACAGCACTATGATACCCCCCAAAAAATACCGTTCTTTAAGGCCATAAAAACCGGGTATTATGTCGGAGTCTACTTTACTCATGCTTTTTTGGGTGTTGTGGCTGTTCGATCTGGGGCTGACGCTCTACGGCTACAGCGAGTTTGTGATGGGCTTGTTTGGGCAGTATGCGGCGCCCAACTCCACTTATATCAGTTTGTGGATCGGGCTGCTGGGCTTTGGCGCCATCGTGCTGTTGGGGGGGCTATACCTGCGGCAGGCGGGGCTGCTTAAGTCGGCGGTGCTGCTCGCTGCCGTGCCTGCGGCGCCGGCCTTGCTGTATGCCGCCTGGATACTTGTGATTATATTTTCCGGCAAAGGCTCGTCGTGGCGCTAAATTCAAGCTTATGTTCTGGTATCAATTTGCTTTTCTGAGCCTGATGGTGTTGGGCTACCAGGGTTTCCGCCTTGTGGGCGCCTCTTTTCCGCCGCTGTTGCTGACTCTCAATTTTTGGGTTGCCGTCGCCTTTTTAGGTTGGGGCGGCTACCATGCGCTGCGGGTCATCATCGACTGTATTGCATTGGGCGCCAGAGGCGAGATGCAGGCCGTGCATATGCGCAATGGCATTGTGCTGGCGCTGATGGTATACCTGCCCAAGGTGCTGATGTCGTGGTTTTTGATCCGGGAGGGATTTCGGTAGGCTAAGAGCGATTCAGACAGTCGCTTACTTTATCAAAACCCTTCTGATTGTCAGAGAGCACTACGAGTTTGTCGTTGGCCTCAATGACCGTCGAGCCGCTCGGGATCAGGTATTCTCCGTTGCGTTTGATCATGGCGATGATGGCGTTTTTAGGAAACTCCAATTCAACGATCTTTTTATTGGCCGCAAAGCACCTGGGCGTCACTTCTATCTCTTTCATGGCTGCTTTTTTGGGTATTTCGGTCAGGAATTTATCCATTTCCGAAGCGGGTTTCACTTTATCGGGCAGGGCCACATGCAGCCAGTGGGCCATCAGAGACAAGGTGGTACCTTGTAGCAGTACGGAGGTAACGGAAATAAAAAACACGATATTGAAGATCATATTGGCCTTATCGATGCCCGCCAAAAGGGGGTAAGTGGCAAATACGATAGGTACCGCGCCCCGCAGGCCCACCCAGGAGATGTAAAAACGCCGCCTGAGCTTCATCTTAAAAAACATGAGGCTGATGAACACACTAACGGGCCTGGCCACCAGAATAAGGAACAGCGAGATGAGCATGCCTATGCCTGCTATGGGCGCCACCTGTGAGGGAAACACCAGCAACCCCAGCGTAAGGAAGAGTACGATCTGCATCAGCCAGGCTAAGCCATCGTACATTTTGAGTATGGTCTTTTTGTGGATCAGGTCCTGATTGCCAAGATAAACGGCGCAGATATAAATGGCCAAAAACCCATTGCCTCCTATGAAGTCGGTAGCAGAGAACGTGATGAACATCAATGCAATAACCAACACCGGATAAAGCCCCTCAAAGTCGAGCTTGATGCGATTGATGATGAGCTTGCTCAATCGGCCAAAGGCAAAACCGGCAACGCCCCCCACGATCATTTGCTGAAAAAAGATGGGGATAATGCTCCAGGCGCTTTGATCCTGATTTACGACCAGCGTCAAAAAAGCCAAGGTGAGCACGTAGGCCATGGGGTCGTTGCTGCCGCTCTCCAACTCCAGGGTTGGCCGGAGGTTTGTTTTCAAGCCCAGATTTTTTGACCGCAGTATGGAGAAGACCGCAGCGGCATCGGTAGAAGAAACGATGGATCCCAGGAGCATACTTTCGTAGAAGGTAAAATCGGTGAGCCACCACACAAAAAGGCCGAGTGTTAGCGCTGTGAGCAATACGCCCAGCGTAGAGAGCACCAATCCTTCCCTTAATATGGGTTTTACAGACTCCCAATGGGTATCCAACCCACCTGAAAAGAGGATAAAATTGAGCGATACGACACCAATAAACTGAGCGACTTTGGGGTTATCGAAATAGATGCCGCCTATACCGTCGGAGCCGGCTAACATGCCTATGGATAAGAACAACAGCAGCGTTGGGACGCCAAATTTGTAAGACGTTTTGCCTACAATAATGCTGATGAAGAGCAGTATGGAGCCGATCAGCAGGATGTTTTCAATTGTTAAATTCATTAGCGTCTTTCCGTCTTTTAGCTCAATAACAAATTTTATGGCCGCATGTATTAGGCCGGCCTCTGTGCGGAGTTGTTATGGGCAAGGGTTATTCTGTCGTTGATCAATTGTCAGGGGGGTGGTTGCCCGGGCGAAGGATGGAAGCGGTATGCCGCCCCCCTTTTTTGAAAGGTTTATCCGCTGGGCAGGGATGGGGCGGCATAAGAGCGGACAGCCTGACCCCGCGCGCTTGCCTATACCCGCTGCGCCTCAAGGCGCTTAGCAGGCGGTTTGCGCGCGGGGGCGCCCCCAAAAAGAAAAAAGCGATTACTGCCGAGCGGCGTACCAGCGGGCGAAGTCTTTGGCTAAGTAGGTGAGGATGACGTCGGCGCCGGCTCGGCGGATGCTGGTGAGGGTTTCGGGCATAGCGCGCTCGTAGTCGAGCCAGCCGTTGCGGCAGGCGGCTAAGAGCATGGCGCACTCGCCGCTGACGTGGTAGGCGGCGATGGGCACATCTGAGACCTCTTTGAGGCGGTAGATGATGTCGAGGTAGTTGAGGGCGGGTTTCACCATGAGCATATCGGCGCCTTCGGCTAAGTCGAGGGCCGCTTCGCGGATGGCCTCGCGGGCGTTGGCGGGGTCCATCTGGTAGGTTTTTTTGTCGGCCGGGATGTCGGCGTCAGTGCGGGGGGCGCTGTCGAGGGCGGCGCGGAA
>CAYOTJ010000507.1:0-3231 GCA_964406855.1 uncultured Saprospiraceae bacterium | reverse complement strand
GAGGCCCTGGGCATCTTCGATCACGCTGCCGCCAAAAGCCGGACTGGTAGCCAGCTCAAAATCATAGGTATTGGCATTCAACGTGGGTATCCAACTGAAATCAGTACTCAAGGTGATGCCCGCTTCGCCCATAGGCGGTTCTGCCAGGGCCAACTCGCTAAAATCATTGTCAATGAGCTCAAAATATACCGTCCGGTAGAAGGTATCTAAGCTCGGAGCCACAGCCCTCACCAATATTTCTACATCGCCGTCGAAATTGACGGCGCTAAAATCAAGCGACAACAAGCTACTTTCACCCGGCGCGATGGTATCAACACTGAAGCCGGCCGTAGCGCCTGCCGGAAGGCCGCCCACAACGGAAAGCGCCACTAAGCTGTCGTATCCCAGCAGGGAAGCCGTCTCAAACACCACCTCCGCTGAAGCAGGCAGGCACAATTGCTGAAAAACAGGCCCATAGCTGAGGGTGTAGGTAGGCGCCGTGCGCGGCTGTATGCTGAAGTTGGCATTGGATATGTCGAAGAAGACGTTGTTGGCAGCCTCTACCCGGATGCGCGCTTGCGCGGTAGTCAGTTGGGGTACCGTCACATAGGCCGATCCGTTGTTGGGGGCGCCGCTCAACAAAGTAATGGGGTAAGTGAAGCCGCCATCGGTAGACAGGCGAATGTTCACCAATTGGCAATTCACCAGTTCATTGTCGGTATTGGCTACATCCCAGGTAACTTCCACATAATCGCCGCCCTGCCAGGCTACTGAACTGATGTTGGGGGACGTTACGCGGAAGGGGCCGGCGCTGTCGGTAGCCCGGAAAGAGACGGTTTCCCATACCGTGCCGCCGCCGCCCATCTGGTTGTCGCGAACCGTAAAGCGGAAGTTTAGCGCCCGCGAATAGTCAGGGAGCACCTCTCTTACATCGGATGTCCCCGCAATGATGTTGTTGATGCGTGGAAAATAGCGATGGTTGTTGGGCGTAGGAGGAAAACTCCGAAAAGCGGGTCCATCGCCAATCGGGTCGCCCAGTACCGAGATAGGGCCCAGGTCATACTGTTCCCAGCAGTAGGTCAGGTTATCGCCATCGGGGTCTTCCGCTGTAGCCCGAAGCTCGAAAGGCGTGCTGATGGGTATATAAAAGCCATTGACGTAGGGCCAGGTAATTACCGGCTCGTTATTATCCGTAGGCACTACGGTAGGGCAGGTGCTGCCAAACTCCTGGCGGCTGTAGCCAATGAATTGCGTGAGCGAACCGGCATGATAATAGATGTCGCTGTCGCCTTGTACGTTTTCCGAGCCGCATGAACCCGCATACGACATAATGGTGCTGCCCGAACCTGGCTCATAAGCCCAGCCGCTGGCCAACTGCCCCAAGATGCCCGGGCAGTTCGACCACGAATGCGCCGTTGCAAACTGGTGAGCAATTTCATGAGCCATCACCCGGCGCACTATGGCGTCGATGTTGCTGGTGTAGTGGCAGGTAACGCCCCGCGCCTTGCCGTTAGAGCATACCGTGCCGCCCGCTACGCCGCCTACATCGGTACAGCCCATCGTAAAGACGTGACCCACATCAAAAGCATTGAACGCTATGCCGCCATTCTGGACAATGACATTGGTATTCTGATCCAGCAGGTCGCCGCCTACATTGGCGTTTGTATAGGGGTCCGTCATAGGATCCAGCCAGATGAGGTCGTCGTTGTTTTCAATAAGCATCATACGCACAGACACCTCCGGCTCAAAAATGGCGTTCAGCCGGTTGATGGCCGTGTTAAAAGTAGCCATAACCGCCGCTACGGTGCCGCCTTTTGCCTGCCCGTATTCTCCGGTACAGGCCAGCGCCAGATCGTAGACGCGCAGCGATACCGGGCCAAAGCCGCGCCCTTGTGGTTGGGGAGCTTCATGGCCAGGCGATATGCCCTCCAGCGGATCATGGTCGTGGGGCAACCCCTGATAGCCGCAACTAAGGGCCCGCGCCGTATTTTCATCAGCTACTACATGCTTGGTATAGTAAGCTACATGGTAGCGGTTTTGACCCGTAGCAAAGGGATTAATGAATACCTCGCCGCCCGGCGAGTGGAATACGGCATGTACGCCCAAAGGCGATACCGCCAGCCTGCCCTGCCATTTGTGCATCCCTTCGGTGTAGATGCTATAACTCTTAATGTCGGGGTATCGGGCGGCCAGCCCGGGATGCATAACGGGGCTGTCTTCCACCCGAAAACGCATGGCGCCCCCATCGGGCACAGGCAGTTCAATGAAACAAGCTTGAGTACGGGCCGCTGCGCCGCCCTCCGCAGGCGCCGCCCGCAGGGCGGTGCGCAAGGCATGGAGGTCCACCTCAAAAGTGCGGTAATTGGATACAGACAGCGCAACCTCAGCCCCGGCGGGCAGCGCTATGGTCGTTTCCGGAACGTCCTGCCAGGGAAGGACGGATTGGGCAGACGCTCTGCCCAGCGTCAGCGCCAACAGAAAAAACGGAAAGAAAAACGTGGAAAAAAGCTTCATTGGAGATAATCATTTTTACAGTCTACAAAGATAACGTTGCCAACGTTCAAAGGAACAACAATCCCTGCTTTCATTTGTCGGCCTCGCGCCTATGCCCTCAACATTTTTCTTTTTTTTACCCTACAGGCCGCTACCCTCTTGGCTAAATGGAGTTTAGCCTTATTTTTACTTGCCAAACCAAATATGCCGCACGCAGGCAGGTTTTGTATACAGAAGCCCGGATAAGCGCTGCGGCTATGCACACAACCTGCCCGCGCAAACGGCAAAGCCCCCTGGGGCGTCCACCAATGCACAGCTATCTAACCAAACTATGGAACCAATAAGCGTTTTTGACATGTTTAAAATCGGGGTAGGGCCTTCCAGCTCCCATACCCTGGGCCCCTGGCGGGCCGCCCGCGCTTTCGTTGAAGAATTGCGCCGACAGCAACAACTCGACTGGGTAAGTCGGGTGGAAGCCCACCTCTATGGCTCCTTAGCCCTCACCGGTCACGGCCACGGCACCGATCTGGCCATAGTGTTGGGGCTCTGCGACGCCGACCCCGAAACCATTCCCGTGCCGGAAGTGACCGCCGCTCCGGCCCGGATCAAAGCAGAACAACGGCTGCCGTTGGGCGGAGAGGTAGAGATATTTTTCGACCCCGACCACGACCTGCTCTTTCATTACAGCAAATCGCTGCCTTTTCATGCCAACGGCATGGTATTCAGGGCCATAGGCATGGGCGAGGAGCTATTGCTGGA
>CAYOTJ010000506.1:0-3250 GCA_964406855.1 uncultured Saprospiraceae bacterium | reverse complement strand
TCGCGCTAAGGCCGGCATACCCGCTGCCTGAATCCCATGACGGGGGCCGCCACGCGCTCAATGAGCAGCCGCAGCGAAAAGTCGGCCTGCTCGTCTATGCGTGGAAAAACCACTAACCCCCGCACCTGCTCGCCCGGCGCCAGAGTAGTGCGCCTCAGGGTATAGTCGGCCCAAAAAGCCGGATGATCCGCCGGAGGCAAGTGCTCGGGCGCCGGCGGAGGCGCCGCTCCCACCGTAGCTACGGCATCGGCTAAGTAAAAGCCCGTTAGGGCCAAATCGGCAGCCGTGGCGGCCGTATTCAACTGATTGCTTAGCCGCAACCCCGCATCGCTCACCTCGCCGCCCCCATTGCCCGTGGCCACTACCGCTACGGTGGTCGCTACCGTAGCTACACCTATCGCGACGGCTAAGTTTTTAGCATTCGCTTCCTTGCGCGACATTTCCAGTTCTGACGACAGCAACTGCCGATCGGGGTCTAAGGCGCGGGCCAGCACCCTACCCCCGTGCTCCATCGTAAACAGCTCGGGCCGTACTTCTACATCGGTATGGGTATTGTTGATGATCTCTATATCGTTAAAATCTTGTTAAAATGCTTTTCATCGAATTCCCGTTCCCCTTTATCGAAATCCGGGCGCCAACTACGGGCCAACGGCATTACATTTGTACAACACACATTATCCACTATAAAAAACTCGTGAGTATCATGACTACCCTCATTGAAGCACGCCGGCTCACCAAAGACTTTGGCGAACTTCGCGCAGCCGACGACGTCACCTTCCAGGTAGGCGCCGGAGAGATTGTGGGCTTGTTGGGCCCCAACGGCGCCGGCAAGACCACCACACTCCGTATGTTGGCCGGCCTATTGCAGCCCACTGCCGGCGAAGCCGTCATTTCAGGCCATTCCATGAATAAGGAACAGCGCCAGGCCCGACGCGAACTCGGCTTCCTCACCGGGGATATGGACCTCTATCGTCGTCTCAAGCCCGCTGAGCTGCTCACCTATTTTGGCAAACTCTACGAAACGCCCGCTATTGAGCTCGACGCCCGCGTCAAAAATCTCATGGCGGCTTTTGGCATCAACGACTTCGCCGACCGCCTCTGCGAAAAGCTTTCTACCGGCCAAAAACAACGGGTATCCATAGCCCGCACCCTGGTGCACGACCCCAAAGTAGTGATCCTCGACGAGCCCACCACCGGCCTCGACATCATGGCCAGCGAGTTTATCCTGCGCTTCATCGAACGCATTGCCCGGGAAGAAAAAAAGGCCGTGGTCTTCTCCACCCACAACTTAGCCGAAGTAGAACGCCTCTGCGACCGCATAGTGGTCATACACCGAGGCAAAGTAGCCTTCAATGGCATTCCGGCCGAGCTGCTGGCCCAAACCGGTAAAACCACGCTCCACGACGCCTTCTTCCACCTCGTGCAGTAAGCGTCATCGTCTCCCTCACAGTCCTCTTTATCAAAAAGACCATCTCCGCCATGCGATCTAACATCATACTCACCATCTTCGGCAAGGAAATCAAGGAAGTACTGCGCGACAAGCGCATGCTCTACCTCGTCATCCTGCTGCCTTTCTTTCTCTACCCGGTACTCTTCACCCTCATCGGCAAGGTAGGCGCCGACCAGCAAGACAAGCTGTCGAGCCAAAAAGTAACCGTGCTCATCAATCCCGAAGGGCAGGGTACCCCCGTCTTCGACCTCCTCAAGGCCGATACTACCCTTGAGCTCAAAACCGCCGCCTTCGACCGGGCCGCCATAGATACGGCCAAAAACACCATTGGCGTTTGGGTAGCCCCCGACTACGCCCAGCAGATCGCCGCCAGCGGCTCGGCTAAAGTGACCATTTACGTCGACGAATCGAAAGACGTACTCTCCCTGCGCAAGGAGGTCATCGCCGCCCGCCTGCAGGCCCTCAACCAACAGATCCTCGGCGAGCGCCTGCGCCAGGCCCAGCTCAGCGAAAGCCTCATCCAGCCCCTAGCCGTCGAAACCGAAAATGTGGCCACCAAGGAGCAGCTCGTAGGCAAAGTCATGGGCGGTTTCCTACCCATGATCATCCTGATGTTCATCTTTGTCGGCTGCGTTTACATCGCCATCGACATCACCGCCGGCGAAAAAGAGCGGCGCACCCTCCAAACCCTCTACAGCACCACTGCCTCCAAGGGCGAAATCATTGCCGGCAAATTCCTGGCTGTGGCCAGCGTAGGCATTGTCAGCGCCGCCATGAACATCCTCAGCCTGCTGGTGGCCATGCAAATACAGGTAAGCCTGATGTCTGAAAACGCCAACTCCCTCTCCTTCTCCGTAAGCCCCCAGGGCTGGCTGTGGTTGGTGGTGCTGGTGTTGCTTTCCACCGTTTTCCTCGGTGCCCTCTGCTTAGCCGTTGTGCTGCTGGCCAACTCCTACAAGGAAGCCCAGAGTTACGTTAGCCCCATGATGATGCTGATCCTCATCCCGGCCATGCTATCTCAGATGCCCGGCATGGAGCTCAATGCCAGTACGGCCCTCATTCCCATGCTCAACATCTCGCTGGCCATGGGCGCCGTCGTTAAGGGCGCCATCGACCCCGGCCTCATGGCTATGGTGGTGGGCATGGCCCTGCTCTATGCCTTAGTTGCACTGTGGCTCGCCAGCCGTTCCTTCGGCAACGAAAGCGTCATCACCGGCGAAAAGGTCAACTTCCGGCAGTTGCTGGGCAAGTAACGTTGTTTTTTTGGGGGGCTGTCGCACCGGGCCGGCAAAACCATTACTTCGGGTTATCGCTTACTGCCGGCCCGGCGCGCCACCGCGTCGTCCGCTCTTATGGGCGCTCCTTTAGGGGCGCGCCCATACCGCTTCCACCGCTGCCCCGGGGCGCCCTGCCAGTCATAGCCCCTTGCTCATGAATGAGGCGATCCCCGAGCTGCACAAGCACAAGAGCCTTTGCCCGGGCGCTCGCGCGGGCCGGCAGGCGCAAGAATATCGAGGAGCGGCTTATGCAGCCATAGTAGCGGAGCACGTTTACCCGACCGAGTGTAACGAGGGCGCGGCGGCGCCGCGCAAGGTGATACACAGCGGTGGATGTTATGCGGCGTGGCCCCAAAAACAGCCTAAGACCATATTGAGCTCCGTTCAGTTTATTAGACTTATTCTGCCGGAGCGATGAACGGGTACTCTTTGTTGTCGATGATGGGTGCGATGCCGAAGAAGTCGTTGAGAACCGATTCGGCGGTACAGTAAGCGCCTTCTACCCAGGCTTGGTCGTTGGAGT
>CAYOTJ010000505.1:2000-3254 GCA_964406855.1 uncultured Saprospiraceae bacterium | reverse complement strand
GCGCGCAGCTTGCCGACTCATTGACGCTCCACAAAGTAGAGACTACGCTGCGCGCGCCGGCCTGTAGCAACCCTCTCGACAAGCTGATGATGCCTTCGCTGAGATAGGCCTCGCCGTCGGCGGTCTGGCAGGCGCTCAGGGTCACGAGTTCAGCGGCCAATTGGAGGTCATGAAGATCATTGACGTAGAGGGTATCGTAACCGCCGCCGGCCCGGTTGAACACGATAAAAGAGAAGTTGCCCTGGGCCGTGTTGGCCTGAGCATGGGTAGCGAGGTGCAGTACGCCATAGCGGCCTGCGAGGCGTTTGAATGCGGCAATGGTTGCCTCTTCTCCTTCAAACACCTCTCCGTCCATAGCCTGGGCTATGCGATGGAGCTGATCGGCGCTGCAAGCCAAGCGCGCCCAGCCGCCGCTGCCGTCGAAGTGCGGGGCAAAGCCGGCAAAGCCGCCCCGGACGCGGGTTTCCAATGAAAGGGTATACTGCAAGGTAGCGGAGTAGCCCATGCTCATCTCATAGCGATGCAGGAGGTAGGGGTAGCGGGCAAACTGGCAGGCCTCGGCAGGCGGCGCCGTGAGCAGCGCGTCGAAAGGCAGCAGGCTCAGCGTTCCGCCGGGAATGATGACCAACCGCTCGGGGAGGTCCACGGCCCGTTCGGCGGGCGCGATCAGCTCCTGGTACAACTGCTGCGCCTCGCGGGTATATTGGTTGCAAAGCAACTGCCGGTTGGCGCCCGGATGCTGAAAGGCGTCGATGCCGCGGATAAACGCCTGGATGCGGCCGCTCAACTGCGGCGGCGCGGGCGCCTCCAGCACCGTCAGCCCCTCCTGATTGATGATAAAGGTGTAGAGTTTGTGGCGGCCCGCAAAATAGGCCAGCATGGCCTGGCGGGGTTGCAACATGGCCTGCACCTGGGTTAGGCCGGCCAGCTCGTCGCTGTAGCGGCGGCGGTAATAGTCGGGATTGCCGTCGGCCAGCGCTTCTATCCAGCGCACATGGGCGGCCCGCGCGCGCAGCAGCTCGCCTTCCAGCGCGCGCAGCAGGCTGTCGGGCGCCGCCTCGGCCCTGGCTTCGTACAAATTGCGTTCGGCCTTGGCTACCCCTTCCTGAAGCGCGGTTTCATGCTCGCGATCGACGGCGCTGAGCCCTGCGCTGCCGGCGCGCACCGACTCCAGCAGCAGGATGCTCTTCCCGCGCTCGGCGAAGGCAAAAGCGGCCTCTGCCTGAACTTTATCGCCGGTGCGATGGTACAGCC
>CAYOTJ010000505.1:0-1990 GCA_964406855.1 uncultured Saprospiraceae bacterium | reverse complement strand
TGCCGTTGCAATGGCCGCTTCGGTGCGCTCATAACTTTCTTCCAGTGCAAAGAGCCGCGATTGTTCGTACAGGTGCCGGCGTCTCAGTTGTTTTTCTACTTCGTAGGTGAGGCGATAACAATCCAGGGCGCGCTCTAAGGCGGTTGTATTGTCTTCGTTGGCGTATAGCTCGGCCATGCCGGCCAGCGCATCGAGGATGGTATTTTCGGCATAGATCATCTCAACGGAAGGCAGGGCGTCGGGCGTAGCCGGCTGGTAGGCATATAATACCGATTGGAGGGCGCGTTGGTACCAGATCAGCGCCTCATCGGGGCAGTTCATAGCCTGATAGAGCCTGCCATTGCTAACGTATACTTTGCCCACCTCGCGGCGGCGGTGATGCCCGTAGAAAGCGATCAGCTTAGCCTCTGCCGCTTCGTTGTAGGCAATGGCGCGCGGGTACTCGCCCAAGCGCACACAGGCGGCGGCGGCATGGCTGAGCGACATGCCGAGATAGGCCGGCGCTAAGGGATATTCGTCGGTGGCGGGCTGGTTGTCAAAAATCTCAGCGGCAGCCAGCGCGCAGGCCAGGGCATCCCGGGGGCGGGTTTCTATCAACGCCTGTGACTGGTTCATTCGGATGAGCCCGCGGGCGGTGAGTTCCTCGGCCGGAATGCCCAACCCCCGCTCGTAGATGGCCAGGGCTTTGTCGGTTTGGCCGAGGCTGGTGTACAGCAGCCCCAGGTCGTTGCACACGTCGGCAGCCATACCAAAATCCTGTTGGGCTAAGCTGTTTTCCAGTATCTCCGTAAGCAGCAACTCTGCGGAGGGGTACTCCCCCTGGCGGGTGTAAAGGTTGGCCAGTTCCCGCTTCACGAAACCATCTATCTGGGTAGTTCTCCAGCCTAAGGTATCGGCAAAAAGATGAAGCGCGTGCTCGTAGAAGGGTATGGCCGACTGAAAGCGCCCCAGGCGGTACACCTGGTTGTAGCCGGTATTGACCAATAGCCAGCCCAGCGACTTCCATTCCGCTTCGCGGTTGGGCCGGCGCCACAGTCCGTCGGCTGTCTTGCGGTATAGCTCATCGGCCAACTCGGGCTTCTTCATGGTGTTGCGCGCCTGGTAGGCAGCGCCCTTGCCGGCTTCCAGATAAGCCCCAAGCGCGTCGCGTTTGCGGGTAAATTCGCGCATACTCCGGAATACCTTCCAGGCTTCTTCGGGGCAATGATCGGCAAACTGTTGCACGATTTCTTCCTGAAAAGCAACCACCCGGAGCGAGTCTTGGGTAGCGATGGCGCCTATCGGGTTGCAAGCCCAGAGGCCCGCCAGCAAAATGAATATGGCTTTCCTTGACATAGCATCAAGCGATTGGGAATAAAAAAAACCGGTTTTCATCGAAAAATACCCTGCCTTAGCTTGTTGTGCGATTGAGCAGGAACCGGCAACCATTACCGATTCCTGCTCAATCGTTTAAGTATTGTTGCGACGGCGCCAGATGATGATGAGCATCAGCAGCAGCAGCAATCCTGCCAGCAACCACAGCCACCAGGGCCAGGCGCAGGGATGGGGCCATACGCAGCCCACTACCTCCTCTATGCGGGGGCAATCGCCGCAGCTCAGCAGGTTGGGACCGCCGCCGTTTACGAGCCGGATTTTGGTTGGAGCCGTGCATACGGCATCGTTGTTCACCGAATCAAAGCGGATGCAGGCCTGAATGGAGTCGATGGCTGCCGGATCGTCGACATAAGCGAAAAAGGTGATCTCGGCAAAGGTACTGGAGTCGGGTTTGCCCCGGAAATCGTTGGCGTCGTACTCCAGCCGGGGAAAGATCAGGAAGTTGGGCATCTCCCAGCGAACGCTGTCGTCGGCAATTTTCACAAAGTTCACCGAGGCGGGGTCGTTGCCGGGATGCACCCAAAAAGGCGTGGTAATGATGTCGTCGGCAGTGACGCCCGCCGGCAGCTTCATGTCGATGTATACATTTGATGTAGGCGCAAAGCCGTCGTTTTCG
>CAYOTJ010000504.1:0-3265 GCA_964406855.1 uncultured Saprospiraceae bacterium | reverse complement strand
GAGAGAAGAGCTCGCTGCCTTTAAAAAGAAGGGAAAGTTTATCGTGGCCAATGCTTCTTACTATTCTCAGGGGGCATATTACATCGCTTCTATTGCCGACTCCATTTATTTATCGCCTCAGGGTTTGGTAGACTTGCGCGGATTTTCGGCGGAAACGCCTTTTTTTAAGGGGATGTTTGATAAATTAGGCATAGATATGCAGGTATACTATGCCGGAGAGTTCAAGAGCGCCACGGAAATGTACCGGCGCACCAGCATGTCGCCGGAAAATCGTCTTCAGACGCGCGCCTTATTAGATGCCATGTATGGTCAGTTGCTCAGACAGGTAAGCGCATCGCGGGGACTTTCGGCAGAGGCCCTTCGGAAAAGCGTGGATACCTACGCAGGCCGAACGGCAGAAGGAGCGTTGGCTTCAGGTCTCATTGACGGCATCAGCTACCGGGAGGATGTGCTGGCGCAGTTGCGCGAGCGATTGGGATTGGCAAAGGACAAAGACATTCCACACATCAGTTTAGATGCCTACTATAGCGCAAGGCTGGCTCAGGAAGCGCCCAAGGGAGGTGATGAAGTGGCTGTCATCATAGCCGAAGGAACCATAGTAGATGGCAAAGGCGAAGCGGGCAGTATAGGGGATGAAACTTATGTCAGGCTCATTGAAGACATCAGAAAGGACGAAAAAGTTAAGGCCGTGGTTTTGCGGGTCAATTCTCCGGGCGGCAGCGCTTCGGCTTCCGACCACATCTGGGAGGCCTTGATGCGGCTCAAGGCAACAGGCAAACCGTTGGTTGTGTCCATGGGCGACTATGCCGCTTCCGGGGGCTATTACATTGCTGCGCCGGCCGACAGTATTTTTGCGCAGGAAGGCGCCATAACGGGCTCCATAGGCGTATTTATGGTATTCCCCTCTGTACAAAAACTGCTCAACGACAAATTGGGCATTACATTCGACACAGTGCAAACCGGCCGTTATTCGGCCAGCCTGTCGGCGCTGCATCAATTGAGCGCCGATGAAAGTCGCATGTTGCAAGAACGCACCGACTGGCTGTATCAGGTCTTTCTCAAAAAGGTGAGCGAAGGTCGGAAGATGACAATAGCGCAAGTAGACAGTGTAGCCCGCGGCAGGGTTTGGATAGCCGAGCAGGCTTTGAGCAAAGGATTGGTAGACCGCGTCGGCGGCTTAGACGCGGCAGTAGAGTCGGCTGCGGGCATGGCCGAACTGGCTGAATACACTACGACCTTTTATCCTGAGCCTACTTCCCCCTGGACGCGGTTGCTGGAAGAATGGCTGGAACCAGACGACGAGCATATTGCCAACCGAATGCTAAGCCGGCAATTGGGCAAAGAGTATGCCTACTATCGCTTTTTGCGCGATATAGGGAGCGTGCAGGGCGCCCAAATGCGCCTGCCGTTTATCATTAATTTTCAATAATCGCTTCTTTTTCTGCATCCTGTTGTTTGCGGCGATTGCGCAACCACAAATAGGCGAATAATGCAACGAGCAGATAAGGAGTGGCCAGCATGTATAAAATACCTGCGTTGAGCCCGCGCCCCGCCGTACCGCCGGCATCGAGGTTCGACTCGGCCGTAGCCCGGCACATGGGGCATTGAGCCGCCAAATCGGGCAGGTTTACAAAAAAGACAAAGGCCAGCAGTAACATCAGGGCTACCGGGCGCATATAACCATACATTCCGGCAGAAAACGAAAAACGGCGGTTCATAGCCAATAATTTTGAGTAAGTATTCCGGAGGTAAAACAACCATTCAGCGGGCAAAGTTAAACTTTTCATCAGAAATGAGATTGGGCTGACCGTTTTCGGGCATAGCTTAACAAATTGGCAATAAACAGCCAACCGAGTTAAAAAAATCACTAATTTTGCCGCAAAATAATAACAACGTTACAATGGCCACCGAAGTAGCATCACTTTTGTCGCAGCTCGTTCTGCAGATGGAGGAATCCGCCACCATCAAAATGGCCCAGATGGCCCGCGATCTGCGCGCGCAAGGCAACAACGTCATTGACCTGAGTCTGGGCGAACCGGATTTTGATACGCCTGCACACATCAAGGAAGCCGCCAAAAAGGCGTTGGATGCAGGCCATACCAAATATACGCCCGTGCCGGGTATTATGGAATTGCGCCAGGCTATTTGCCGCAAGTTCAAGCGCGATAATGACCTCGACTTCACGCCCAACCAGATTGTAGTGTCTAACGGCGCCAAGCAGTCGATTGCCAATATTTGCTTAGCCATGCTGGACCCCGGCGACGAGGTAATCATATTGGGGCCTTACTGGGTGTCTTATGCCGAGATTGTAAAGATGCCGCAGGGCGTGCCCGTGGTGGTGAGCGCGGGCATTGAGGACGACTACAAAGTGAAACCTGAGCAGGTAGCCGCCGCCATCACCGAGCGCACCAAGCTGCTGTTGTTTTCTTCGCCCTGCAACCCCACGGGGTCGGTATACACGCGGGAAGAACTGGAGGCCATTGCGGCAGTGGTAGCGCCCCACGAGCACGTCTACATCATCTCTGACGAGATTTACGAGTACATCAATTTTACGGGTAAGCATGCCAGTATAGGCGCCGTGCCTTCGGTAAAAGACCGCACCATAACCGTAAACGGCTTTTCGAAGGGCTACGCCATGACGGGCTGGCGCTTGGGGTATATGGGCGCGCCCCAATTTATTGCCTCGGCCTGCGCCAAAATCCAAGGGCAATTTACGTCGGGCGCCAACTCCTTCAGCCAGCACGCAGCCGCTTATGCCATCGAGGCCGACATGAGCGCTACCCATGCCATGCGGGAGGCCTTTTTGCAGCGCCGCGATTTAGTGACGGGGCTGCTGGGCCAGATTGAGGGTTTCAAGGTAAATCAGCCGACCGGCGCCTTTTACAGCTTCCCGGACATCAGCTACTTCTTTGGCAAATCGGATGGAGAGACTACCGTACGCAATGCCGCCGACTTCTGCGAGTACCTGCTGGCCAAGGCCCATGTGGCTACCGTATCCGACGGCGCTTTCGGGGCGGAGTCGTGCTTCCGCATCTCTTATGCCACTTCCGAAGATCTGCTTCGAGAGGCCATTGCGCGCATTGCCGAGGCCGTAGGTAAACTTCATTAGGGAGGTTTGCCTGCTGCTTTATGCGGGCATGGGGGTCATAAGCGCTATGTTGCAGGGCTTTCCGGAAGAAGCGATTTGCCCAACGTAGCATACGGCCCGGACAAAGGATATGACTGTGGTAAAAACCAAATTAATCAGCAAATATTATTTGCCGGG
>CAYOTJ010000503.1:0-3271 GCA_964406855.1 uncultured Saprospiraceae bacterium | reverse complement strand
TTATTCCTCAAAGGACTTTGCAAAGGTGGCAAGGCGCCGGCAGTTGTGGGAGCGCAGAAATACCCGATTGGTAAAAACAGGTATTTTTACGGGGTTTTTGTGTATAGGTACCTGTTTTGGGGTAGCGAGGGGTACAAACTGCGCAAAAGGGTTTATCTTCGTTGGCATTGTTTGACCAAATAAAAATCACATACAATGAATTGGAAGATCAACTACTGGACGGTGCTTTTTGCATTAGCCGTTATCGGGCTGGCTTATCAGGCATTCAGCGGAGGTAAAGGAGGAGCGGCCGAACCAGAAGTTACGGCCGAGGTTGCCGATGTGCAAAACGACCCCAGTTGCCCGCCCTATCAAGATTATATGATCCCCGACTCTACTGCCAACGAACGCATCCTGCGCTATAAAAACAACTATGCCGGCAAAGTACAGGCCTTTGCTGAAAAAGAGTGCAACACCCTCAACGGGGGCGTTAGCTATTTTGCGCTCAGCAAGTGCGAACTCGAAGACATTGCCCAGTACGACAGCGTACACGCCTATATGAGCCTCATCCCCGGCGCCCCTGGCGCCATGGATACCCTTGATCTGCTTTTTCAGGTGTTTGGGCAACAGCCTCAGGCCATTGCGCCGGCAGGGTATTATGACTTTACAAAACCCTGCCCGCCCTGTCTTCCCCGACGTCCCAGATAGATAAAACCGTATGGAATCAACTCAGGAAATATGGTCTTTTTTTTCTGCCGCAGCGCGTTATTGCGCTGCGGCAGGTCTCTTGCTGTTGTTGTTTAGATTTAGAAGTCTTTCTTTAGCTTTTAAGATATTAGTGGTTATACTGGCCAATGAACTCCTTACTGATAGTTTAGCATCGGCCCTATCAGACAGCCGGATCAACAACATGCCCCTGCTGCATTTGTACACTTTAGTGAGTTTCTGGTTGATTTCCTTTTTTTTTCGGGAGCTATTCAGGGAAAAAGAGCTTGTAAAGCAGTATTTTTGGCCCTACATGGCCCTTTTGACCTTACTGTTGGCCATCAACAGCATCTGGCTTGAGCCCTTAGACGGGTTCAACAGCAACGCCAAAGCCTTGGTACAGGTTCTGTTTATTTCCTATGGGGTGTATTATATGTTCGACGCCTTTGGCCGGATAGATTTGCTACAGCCACATGACCTTTCCATCAGCTTAGTGAGCACTGCGATCCTGATTTATAACGCCGGCAGCCTTTTTATCTTTATGTTTGCCAAGCTGTTGAACAACGGTTTGCTCTCCCGCGAGTCGCAGAGCGGATTATGGATGGTCAACAGCTTGCTCTATCTGGTTTTTCAATTATTACTGCTGCTTGCAATATGGGTACAGGTATTCAAGGCAACGAAATCCTCCTCCTGATTACGGTCGGGGTACTCATTATGTTGTTGCTGGCTTTTGCGCTGGTAGCCTTCTTTTTTTTATCGCAGCGCAAGTTAGACGACGAGCGCCGCACGGCCTATGCCCGCGAGCTGGCTCATCGCGAGCAGTTGCTCTACAGCAACCTTCAGACTCAGGAGGAAGAGCGCCGCCGAATTGCCAAAGACCTGCACGATGCCATTGGTTCTAAGCTCAATGTGTTACTCCTCAACCTGCATCGCCTGCAAAAACAGGCGCCGGCTACCCCGGAAATCGACGAAACCGTCAGGGAGATATTCCAGGTCATCCACACCACCATTGAAACTACGCGTCGCATTTCGCACGATCTGCTGCCGCCTACCCTCGAAAGCTTTGGCCTCAGCGAGGCCCTCAGCGAACTATGCGCCCAATACCGCCAAAGCGGAGCGGTAGATCTGGATTTTAAGGTAAACGAAGAAACCTCTGCGCCGGCGAATAAAACCGTTGACCTCAACCTCTTCCGGGTGGTACAGGAACTGCTGGCCAACTCGATGAAGCACGGCCCGGCCAAACATATTCTGCTACAACTGCAATTGCAACCCGGTGGGCTGCAACTGGACTACACCGACGATGGCCCCGGCTTCGACCCCAAAGCGCCAGGTTATCGCCCTGGTCTCGGACTACAAAACATCGAAAGCCGGATGCGTATGATCGGGGCTGAATTTCAAATACAGTCTGCTCCCGGGGCCGGGCTCCAGGCCAGCATCAAATACCAATCTGTCGCATGATCCACCTCGCCATAGCCGATGATGAAGCCTTGTTCCGCAAGGGCATGATCGCCTTGCTTCAGGATGAGCAGGACATAACCGTCGTGTTGGAAGCCAGCAACGGAGAGGACTTACTCCGGCAACTTCGCACAACGGAAGTTTTTCCCGAGGTGCTGTTGCTCGATCTGAATATGCCCGAGCTAAACGGTATAGAGGCCTCCAAAATTATTCGGGAAACCTACCCCGATCTCAAGATCATTGTTCTTTCTACCCATTTTAGCAGCGCTTTTGTGCTCAATATGATCGAGATTGGGGCTGCGGCATATCTGCCTAAAAATACCGACCCCAACGAGGTGCGCCAAACCATACTCGACGTCGTATCCAATGGCTTCAGCTATAGCCAGAGCGTGATGGAGATCATCCGACAGAATTTATTACAGAAAACCCGCCCCAAGTTGCAGGCGCAACCCTTTGGCAGCGACCTGACGAACCGGGAAAAGGAAATCCTTCAGCTTATCTGCGAGGAGTTCACTACCGCCGAAATTGCCGAGAGGCTCTACATCAGCCCGCGTACCGTAGACGGCCATCGCAACAATCTCATGGAAAAATTAGGCTGCAAAAACGTAGCCGGCTTAGTGGTGTACGCCATCCAGAATGATCTGGTGAAGATTACTCCACAGCCTGGCGGATTTAAGTAAACGGCTCAATGCCAACTACTTTTACGCCTTGTTTATCCTATCTTTACGGACGTCATCGTCAAAGAGCCGGCCACAGCCCGATCATTGAACAAAACGACGTCTTCGTCTTTTTCCTGCAATGCCATCGTATAGAGCAGAGGCAGATAGTGTTCGGCGGTTGGGATAGCCAGGTCAAAGGCTCTGCCCTGCGAGCGGAAGTGGATGAGCGGTGCATGATCGCCCGACCGGATGCTGCTTTTCATCTTTTCACCGGCCTCAATGGCCCAGTCATAGCCAAACGTTTCATCTAATCTTCTCCAGTCCACCATGCCGAGATTATGTACCATGTTGCCACTGCCAACAATCAGTACGCCCTTTCGGCGCAAAGAAGCAAGCTCTTTGGCCAATTCATAGTGCCATTCGGGCCCTTGGCGGTAATCGAGGCTCATTTGGATTACCGGAACATCAGCATC
>CAYOTJ010000502.1:0-3274 GCA_964406855.1 uncultured Saprospiraceae bacterium | reverse complement strand
CCCTAAACGCGCCAAAGGCGCCCCTAAACCGCCAAAGGCGCCCTAAACGCGCGCAGCGACCCATTAAGCGCCTCAAAGCGGAAGCCCAACCCGGAGAAATGCTCCAGCACCCGAGGCAGCGCGTAGAAGAGGTTATCCTCGGCTTTTACATTATCGTGGAAGACGACGATGGAGCCTTCGGAGGCATTTTCCGTCACATTGCGCAGGCATTGCTCGGGGGTCACGAGGGGGTCGAAGTCGGCGCTGAGCACATCCCACATGACGATGCGATAGTGGCGCTGGAGGAACTGCGCCTGGCGCGGACTAAGGCGACCATAAGGCGGCCTGAACAGCGCCGTACGGGCGAGCTGGGCGCAGCGGCGCACATTGTGGAAGTAGGGGATGGGATCGGTGCTCCAGCCGTTGAGGTGGTTGAAGGTGTGATTGCCCACGGTATGGCCGGCATCGAGCACCTGTTGGAAGACATCCGGAAACTTCCGGATGTTGTCGCCAACGCAAAAGAAGGTAGCCTTGGCGTTGTAGGTCTCCAGTAGCTCCAGCACCCGAGGGGTTATGCGCGGAATGGGGCCGTCGTCGAAGGTGAGGTAGAGCAACTTTTCCTGGGTGGGTATGCGCCAGGTGAAATTGGGGAAAAGGCGTTGGATGACATTGGGCGTCTTGATCAGGTACATAACGTTTGGGATTAAAAAGTAAAAAACCACCCCCATCGCGCTCCAACGCGACGGGATGCCAGAAG
Source organism: uncultured Saprospiraceae bacterium (assembly GCA_964406855.1). Classification (GTDB taxonomy): domain Bacteria; phylum Bacteroidota; class Bacteroidia; order Chitinophagales; family Saprospiraceae; genus JAUMBM01. The sequence continues at coordinate 2,538 of CAYOTJ010000502.1, read as the reverse complement.
TGTCTTTTCAACCTGATGCTAACTGGAGATGGGGGGAACGGCGGCAGCCGTGAGTTTGTTGTCGATTCGGGGCAGTCTTTACAACAAATGGCGTACAACTGCTGTAAGGAGTGCCGGGTACGTTATATCTTTGCGACAACTTTTTATGCAAGGCGCCGGGCCGCGTTTGTTTTATGCTTTCGTTAATCCTTTGAAGAGGTAACGCGCAAGCTTTGTCATTCGCTGCTTTTGGGGCTTAAAAATCATTTTCTACCAGTGAAAAAAATCCGGGTCAGATTTGCGCCCAGCCCAACAGGGGCGCTGCACATTGGCAGCATACGCACGGCCTTATACAACTACCTGCTGGCGAAGAAGCTGGGCGGTACGTTTATCCTGCGCATTGAAGACACCGATCAGGTGCGCTATGTGCCGGGCGCCGAGGAGTACATCATCAATTCGCTACGCTGGTGCGGGCTCATCCCCGATGAGGGGCCTGGCTTTGGGGGAGAATACGGCCCCTACCGACAGTCGGACCGCAAAGCCATGTACGCCCAGTATGCGCGGCAGTTGGTGGAAAATGGCCACGGCTACTACGCCTTCGACACCCCCGAACGGCTCGATGAGTTGCGCACCCTCAACCCCAACTTCAAATACGACGCTGCGGTGCGGGGCAGCCTCGACAACAGCTTAGCCCTGCCGGCCGACGAGGTAGCGCGCCGCATAGCTGCGGGCGAGCCTTACACCATCAGGATCAAGGCGCCCGAAAACGAGGTGGTGGTCATCCACGACATTGTGCGGGGCGAGGTGCAGTTTCAGACGGCCGAGCTCGATGACAAGGTGATGCTAAAGGCCGACGGTATGCCCACCTACCACTTAGCCAATGTGGTAGACGACTATCTGATGCGCATCACGCATGTAATACGGGGCGAAGAGTGGCTGCCCAGCACAGCCCATCACGTACTGCTGTACCGGGCCTTTGGCTGGGCAGAGGTGATGCCGCAGTTTGCCCACCTGCCCCTGATCCTGAAGCCAACGGGCCAGGGCAAGCTGAGCAAGCGCGACGGGGCCAAGTTTGGCTTTCCGGTGTTCCCGCTCTCGTGGCGGGCCGAAGCCGAAGAGGATTCCTTTGTGGGTTTCCGGGAGTATGGCTTCGACCCCCGCGCCATGCTCAACTTCTTAGCCTTCTTAGGCTGGAACCCTGGCACCGAGCAGGAGATATTCGGCATAGAGGAGCTGGCGCAGGCATTCAGCTTAGAGAAGATCGGCAAGAGCGGCGCGCGCTTCGACTTCGACAAGGCGCGCTGGTTCAACCAGCAGTACATCATGGCCACCGACGATGTGACGCTGGCCGGGGCGGTGCGTCCATACATCGAAGCGCAGGGCTGCCGGCCCGATGACGCCTTTTTACAGGGTTTTGTAGGCCTGATGAAAGAACGGGTGACCACTTACCCCGACTTCTGGACCAACGGCTACTACTTCTTCGAGCCGGTGCGCGAATACGACGCCAAGGCGGTAGCCAAAAAATGGCAGCCGGAACGGCGCCCGGTTTTCGACCAGCTCGGGGAGCGCATAGGCGCCTTAGCCGATTTTTCGGCGGAGGCCATCAAGCAGGAAACCGACGCTTTTATGGCCGACAACGGCCTTAAGCCCGGCGATGTACTGCCCATGCTGCGCATAGCGCTGGCGGGCACCATGCAGGGGCCGGCCGTATTTGACATGATGGCGTTGCTGGGCAAAGCAGAAGTAAATGCGCGTTTGGTGCGCGCATTCGATCTTTTTGCTACCTTTGTTGAAAGATAGGTATATGTTCGGTTTGCCGGGAGCTAATCCGGGCAAACCGAGCTCATTAGACACTCCCCATCTACTTGTTATAGTATCAACCCGCCCTGCGGGTTTCGCTTTCGTTAATTGACACGACAACCCTGTTGTTGGGCGGCGGCCGCAGGTTGTAACCGCTGCTCGGAAAGGCTGAAATTGTTTAACCAAAACCGATTGATCCCATGAACTACCACGACGTTTTCTTATCCCGTGAACATTCCTTCCCCGGCTTTTGGCCGATGGTACTCGCTTAGGGTTTCCTGCGGGGCCAAACCTGTTTGTTAGTCATCCCCGCACGTCAGATCCGCAAGGATCGAGGTGCAGTTTATTGATCCAGAACCAAATATTAGAGGTATGAGGTTACCAATACGCCGTTTTGGCTGGCTGTTTACGCTTGTTGCGCTGGTTGTAATCGGCACAGCCTGGTCAGAATCGGTAGATGATGATCCCCAAAACAATTTACATCCGGCATCGGTGCGCAGCGCCACCCTGATGCCCCCCGTATTCATCGACCCCACCCCGGCCGATGATACCGTGAGCTGTGCGCGCAACATACCGCCGCCCAGCCCGCTGCGCGCCGTGACGGCCGCCAACGACACCCTGCTGGTAATACCTACCGACTCGCCCGCAACTGCGGCCATCAATGCCTGCACAGGCGGCACAGTGGTGCGCACCTGGACGGCCATCGACGCCATGACGATGGATACGGCCCGTGTGAGTCAGCGCTTTACTGTGGAATCC
>CAYOTJ010000501.1:0-3276 GCA_964406855.1 uncultured Saprospiraceae bacterium | reverse complement strand
CGAGCGGATGCGCACATAGGCGTTTTGCACATAAGGCCCCGTTTGCCCCTGAAGCGACCGACTCTTTGGGGTCGAAGATCATCCGCTTTTTGGGGTGTACTTTGATGATGAAGTACTTGATGGCGGCCAGCGCTATGTCGCTTATGATGGCCTGGCGCTCTTCTTCGCTCAGGTCGGCGGTGGTATCGCGCTCCTGGCTGTTGAGGCGGGCTTCGGCTACTACTTCGGCGATGAGGTCGTCGGCGTCTACCACCGTGCCTTCGCGGCTTTTCATCTTGCCTTCCGGCAGTTCCACCATGCCATAGGAAAGGTGGAAGAGGCCGGCGGCATAGGGCTCGCCCAGTCGCTTCAGCAGCTCAAACAGCACCTGGAAGTGGTAGTTTTGCTCGTCGGCCACTACGTATACCATGCGCTCTACGCCAAAATCCTCGTAGCGGTGGTGGGCTGTGCCAAGGTCCTGGGTGATGTACAGCGAAGTACCGTCGCTGCGCAGCAGGGCCTTTTGGCCGAGCTTGGCGTCGGTGAGGTCGGCCCATACCGAGCCATCGTCTTTGCGGTAGAAGACGCCGTCGGCGAGGCCTTTGTCTACCATGTCTTTGCCCAGTACATAGGTTTCCGACTCGTAGTACAGCTTGTCGAACGACACCCGCAGCTTGCCGAAAGTTTCGTCGAAGCCGGCATATACCCAGTTGTTCATCCGCTTCCAGAGGGCTACGGTCTCGGCGTCGCCGTTTTCCCAGCGGCGCAGCATTTCGCGGGCGTCGGCGCCCAATTGGCTGTATTTGTTGAAGTAAGTATCCTTGTAGCGCTTGAAAAAATCGGGGGCTTCTTCGCCGGCTTTGGCCTCGGCGGCCAACACGGCCTGCCCGGCTTCGCCGGCCTGCCATTGTTTGTACTCTTCCCGGAAAGCCTGCTCGAAGCGCACGTAGTAGTCGCCCACAAAATGATCGGGCTTGATGCCCGTCGATTCCGGCGTGGCGCCCTCCCCGAAGCGCACCCAGGCCAGCATGCTTTTGCAGATGGCGATGCCCCGGTCGTTGATGACCTGCACTTTTACCACGTCAAAGCCCGCAGCATCCAGAATTTGAGCCGTCGACCAGCCCAGCAGGATGTTGCGGATATGCCCCAGGTGCAGCGGCTTGTTGGTGTTGGGCGAGCAGTACTCCACCATCACCTTGCGGCCCAGCCGCGGCTGCCGCCCAAAGTCGGGCTGCTTATACATGTCCAGCAGAAAATGACGCCAGAAATCGGCGCTGACCGACAGGTTCAGAAAGCCCTGAATGACATTGAAGTCAGCGATCTCCAGCCGCTGCTCCCGCAGGTATTCCCCAATTTCCTGCCCAATTTGCTCCGGCTTTTTGCGGGCCGCCTTGGTGTAGGGGAATACGACCACGGTAAAATCGCCCGCAAACTCCTTGCGCGTAGTGGTTACAACTACGTCGTCGGCGGCGGTTTCCTGCCCGTACAAAGCCTGTACGGCGGCCGCTACGCCCGACTGAATAATGGCTATGATGTCCATGTAGATTGAATTCAGAGGGCAAATTTAACATTTCCCTCAACAATGACAATTTTACTGCCGCTTTACTGCCGTCACATTTCATCCGGCGGCTGCCGGCCTCGCGCCGCTGCGGAGCCGCGTGAGGGGGTGAAGCGGTATGCGCGCCCCCCAAAGGGAGCGCATAAGAGCGGAACACCCGACCCCCGGCCTTTGGGTAAAACGACTCTTCGCCAGGGCATCGCGCCAAAGGGGCCGGGGGGCACGCCCTAATGCTCAGCCTGGCCTAAGCCTTGCCGGGCGGCGCCTTTTGCAACATGATCCGCCCCAACTCTCGTTTGTTGTCTAAGGGATCGTTGTTGATTTCCTGCCAGTGGCCGTTCAGGGAGCTGTCGTAGATGCCCCGGTTGAAGAGCAACTGGTACTTGCGCAAAAAAGGCGGCCGCTCGCCGCTGTCGCTGCCCGATTTTACCTCTTCCAAGTGCACCGAGTTGTCGTCGTACAGATGGCCGGTTACTTCCATTTCAACGATTCGGGTGGGCGTCAGGTAAATGAGGGTGCGGCCGCTGAGGGTTCGTCCGCGCTTTTGCAGGTAGAGCTCAAAGGGGTAGCCTTGAGTAGAGTGCAGCCCGCCCACAGTGATGAACCCCTTCCAAAGGCCGGGCAGTTGGGTTTGCGAAAATGCGGGCGTTGCCGGGCCGAATGCCAGCCCCATAACCAGGCCCATAAGGATCAATAAGCGCATATTTTCGTGTTTTGTGCCCCAAAATCGGTTTTTTGCTACTATCTGCAAAGCATTTGAGCGAAGATTGGTTCCCAATTGCTATTTTCGCCCGCCAAAACAAGGCTGCAACACAAGCACGCACATGGAAGAATTTAAAGAAGTCAACCGACTTTGGCAGATGGTGCAGGAAATGGCCATTGCCTATGCGCCCAAGCTTATATTGGCTATTGTGCTGCTGGTGGTGGGCTTCAAAGTCATCAGAAAGCTCACTTTTCTGTTTCAGGCGGCCATGGTCAGGGCGGGTATCAGCGAAAACCTGCTGCCCTTCCTCAGCTCTCTGGCCGGTATCTCCCTCAAAATACTGCTGCTCATCACCGTCGCTTCGGTGGTGGGCATCGATGTCACGTCCTTTTTGGCCGTGCTGGCCGCCGCCGGCTTCGCTGTGGGCTTAGCGTTGCAGGGCAGCCTCAGCAATTTTGCGGCGGGCATCATCGTCCTGATCTTCCGACCTTATAAAATTGGAGAGTGGATAGAGGTCGACGAAAAATTTGGCCAGGTTGAAGAAATCCAGATATTCAACACCCTCATCGTCACGCCCGGCAAAAAGACCCTCATCATCCCCAACAGCAAGGTCATCGACAACGTCGTTACCAACTACTCCCGCAAGGGCTTCATCCGCCTCGACCTCAGCATTTCCATGCCTTATGCCGAGAGCTTCCCCAAAGTGCGCGAAATTCTCCTCGACGCCATCTCCTCCTGCCCCAAAGTGCTGACCGACCCGGCTCCCGAAGTGGGCATCCTCTCCTTCGACGAGTTCAACGTCAGCCTTTCGTTGCGCCCCTTTGTGCGCCCCGACGACTACTGGGCCGCCACTTTCGACATCCACGCCCGCGTAAAAATGGCCTTCTATGAGCACGGCATTGCCGTGGCTTACCCGGAAACCATCTCGGAGGGCCCTGTGGGCGCTTAGGTTTTTATAGTTCTCCAAGCCAAGATTTGTGCATCCTGACTTGCTCTTTTTCCGTCTGGCGGCGTTAAAAAGCCTCGCCATAGCTTA
>CAYOTJ010000500.1:0-3278 GCA_964406855.1 uncultured Saprospiraceae bacterium | reverse complement strand
ACCTGGGCTTCGTCGGCGTAATAGTTTTCGGTGAGGAACTGCCCCTTAGGAGAAACCTCAACAAAGTCCTTGGTGCAAGCCGCCGAAATGATAAGCAGCCCTGCGATCCATAAATATTGATATGACTTCATTTGCATGATTGGTTTTATTGTGGATTAAAACTGTACCTGAACGCCGCCGATAAACGACCTGGCCTGCGGGTAGAAACCTTTGTCGATGCCGAATACGCCGCCACCGATTTCAGGATCGTAGCCCGTGTACTTGGTAATGGTAAACAAGTTCTCGCCGGTGATGTAGAAGCGGATTTTGCTGGAAGTAATCTTGCGCGAGATGCTCGTGGGCAGGGTATACCCCAACTGAACGAGTTTAATCCTGGCGTAGTCGCCGTTTTCCAGGTAGAAATCAGACATACGGCCAAAGTTGCCATTGGTATCGTTGCTGGTCAGACGCGGGAAGGTATTGGAAGTGCCCTCTCCCGTCCAGCGGCTAAGCGCTACGGTTTGGTAGTTGGCGTTGCCAATATCCAACCTCCGAAGGCCCTGGAAAATTTTGTTGCCGCCGGCGCCCTGGGTAAAGACCATAAAGTCGAAGCCTTTATAATCGAGGTTGATGGTAAGACCAAAAGTGTACTTGGGCAGGTTGCTGCCGAGGAAGGTTTTGTCGTCCTCGGTGATGACGCCGTCCCGGTTGGTGTCTACCCACTTGAAGTCGCCCGGGCGGGCGTTGGGCTGGATAGGCGTGCCATCGGCGCTTGCATACGCAGCAATTTCGGCTTCGTTCTGGAAGATGCCGTTGGTTTGGAAACCATAAAAGGCATTGTAAGGCTGGCCTACTGCCGTGCGCGTAACAGCGCCCATCGACTGGAAGGAGGCATCGCCGACGATGAAGGTAGCGTCAGATGCGACAAAAGTCACTTCGTTTTTCAGATAAGAGAAGCTGCCGTTGGCGCTGATATTGACCTCCCCAATGCTTTTGCGGTAGCCCAGTTCGAGTTCGATGCCCTTGTTTTCCATGTCGGCTACGTTGCCCACCGGCGCCGAAGACACGCCTACATATCCGGGGATATTGATGGGGCGCAGGATACCCGTAGTGGTTTTGTTGAACAGGTCGACGTTGAGGCTCAGGTTGCCGAACAGCTCTGCTTCGAAACCGATGTTGGCCTGGCTGGTTTCCTCCCACCTGAGGTCGGGGTTGTCCAGCGAAGTAGGCGAATAGCCCGTAGTGATGATGCCCGAATTGCCTAAGGTATAGTTGAAACCGCCGGCAACCGTAGCTAAGTAGCCGAAGTCGCGAATGGCGTCATTGCCCACAACGCCGTAGCCGCCTCTGATTTTGAGGTTGGAGAGGACTTTATTGGGCGTCCAGAAGTCTTCGTTCGTCAGCACCCAGCCCAAAGATACCGAGGGGAATACCCCGTACTTGTTGTTGGCGCCAAAGCGGGAAGAACCATCACGGCGAATGATGCCGGTGAACAGGTACTTTTCGCGGTAGTTGTAATTTACCCGCGAGAACAACGACGAAACGCGGTGCTCTACCATGTCGTAAGAAGACGTGGTGCGGCTGGAAGCCGGAATGTCAAAGTTAAAGGATGCATCCTCGTAGCTGTTCACCGGGAGGTTAAAGAGCGTTGTGCCAATGCCGCCGCCGATGTTTTCTACGTAAGCGCCCTGCCCCAACAATACGGCAAGGTTGTGATCGCCAAATTGTTTGTTGTAAGCAATGGTATTTTCCAGGTTCCAGTTAAAAACCTTGTTCTCGCTCTTGCCATAGCTGTTTTGCGAGGTCTGGCTGGTGGCGCTCAGGTAAAACACAGGCGTAAAGCCCACGCCGCCCCAATAAGCCCGCTTGATACCTACCGAAGATTTAACGGTGATGTTATCCGTTATCGCTGCCTGTAAATAGGCATTACCCACGATGTCGTCGGCCCAATCATAAGAGCCTAAGCGGGTCTGGATATAAGCCAACGGATTGCGCATCTCCTGCCCCACCAACGACGAGATGCCGTAAGGATTGCCCGCGTCGTCTCTCACTACGGGGTTTACGCTATAAGGAGCCGTGTTGGCTAAGGCGGGGTCGGTGACTACCACAGGGGTGGTAGGGTCGAGGTTGACGGCAGAGCTGAGCACGCCGCCAAACTCATCGGTAGCGCCAATACCTACCGCTCTCTGGTGAGAGTAGCCCAGGGTCTGCCCGAACGTGAATACGTCGGAAATTTTATGGGTCGAGTTTAAGCGGAAACTGGTTCTGTTGAAGTTAGAAATCTCCGTAGCTACGATGCCCTGCTGATCCTGGAGGCCCGCCGACACGTAAAAAGACGACTTGGCATTGCCGCCGCTGACACTCAACTCGTGCGAGTAGCGACGCGCATTGTAGTTGAATACTTCTTTCTGCCAGTCGGTGCCCGTACCCTGATTGACGCTGGGGAAGATCAGTTCGCCTCCGCCTGCGGTTGACCGCTCATTGAGCAGGGCGGCATACTGGGATGCATTGAGCATGGTCAGCACCCGCTCAGGAGAAGATGAACCCATAAACCCATTGTAGCTGACGTTAAACTTACCTTCCGCTCCTCTCTTAGTTGTAACCAAGATAACGCCCGTAGCTGCCCGCGTACCGTAAATAGCGGCCGAGGCGGCATCCTTCAGTACTTCTATGGATTCTATGTCCGATTGGTTGAGGTAACCAATACCGCCGGCGTCTACCACTACGCCGTCGATGACCCACAGGGGATTGTTGCCTGCGCCGCCAAAGGTAGTGATACCCCGAATGCGGATGGTGGATGGCGACCCCGGCTGACCCGAATTCTGGGCAATGGTCACGCCTGCAACGCGCCCTTGTAACGATTGCTCAACGCGAGCGCTGGGCACCCGCTCAAGGTCTTTCGTTCGGATGCTCGAAATGGCGCCCGTTACAACGCTCTTTTTCTGTATGCCGTAACCTACCACGATTACTTCATCCAGCAAAGCGCCTTGATCTAAAGATGCGTTTACAACGCGATCCGCAGCGCCAATGGTCATTTCTTTTTCTGTATAGCCCGTGTAGGAAAAGACCAGAATTGAATAGCCATCAGGAATCGATAAGGACCACGAACCGTCTACGTCGGTTATGGTCCCGATACTGGAGCCTTTGACGAGTACGTTGGCTCCAATCAAAGGTTCAGAAGTCTTGGAGTCCGTCACCACCCCACTGACATTCCGCTGCGCGGATGCCACCAAACTGGCGAACAGGAACAACAAGAAGAATAATGTTTTTGAAAGTCTCATAATTAGTAGTGAAATTGA
>CAYOTJ010000499.1:0-3312 GCA_964406855.1 uncultured Saprospiraceae bacterium | reverse complement strand
GGGGTCGGCGATGACGGCCCGGGCGATGGCTACGCGCTGCTGCTGCCCCCCCGACAATTGTTGGGGGAAGTGGTTGCGGCGGTGCATGATGTTCATGCGTTCTAGGGCGGCTTCCACTTTCTTTTTGCGGTCGGCGGCAGGGGTTTTCAGGTACAGCAGGGGCAGCTCTACGTTTTCGTACACCGTCAGCTCATCGATGAGGTTGAAGCTCTGAAACACGAAGCCGATGTTGCCCTTGCGCAGGTTGGCGCGCTGGCGCTCGCTCATGCCGGCCACCTCCGAGCCAAAGAAGTTGTAGCTACCCGAGCTGGGATTGTCTAACATGCCCAGGATGTTGAGCAGGGTCGATTTTCCGCAGCCCGACGGCCCCATGATGGCTACAAACTCTCCGGCCTCTATCGTAGCGGAGATGCCATTGAGGGCGGTGGTTTCCACTTCCTCGGTGGTGAATATCTTGTGCAAGTCGCGGGTAGTGATCATAGTTTATTGCAGATTGAGGATGTCTTTGTCTCCGTAGTTGCTGTAAGCGCTGATGATGACCTGCTCGCCAGGCTGAAGGCCGTCGAGCACTTCGTAGTACTGGGGGTTCTTGCGCCCCAGGGTGATGTTGCGCTTGCGGGCCGTGGCCCCCGACGCGTCGATGACGTAAACCCAGTTGCCGCCCGTATCGCTGAAGAAGCCGCCCGTGGCCAACAGTATGGCTTCGGCGGGTTTGCCCAATTGCAGGCGCACGGGCGCCGACTGGCCCCGGCGGATGCCCTCCGGCACGGCGCCCACAAAGTTCATGTCTACCGAAAAGCGGCCGTTGTTCACCTCCGGGTATACTTTGCTCACTTCTAAGCGCACGGGTTGGCCATTGAACTCGAAGGCGCCCTCCAAGCCGTGAAAGATACGCGAAATGTAGTGCTCGTCTACTTCTACCCGCATTTTGAAGCCGTTGGCATCGTCGATCTGGCCGATGTTCTGGCCGATGTTAATGCTCTGGCCCACCTCCACGTCAACCCGCGAGAGCAGGCCGGCGACGGGCGCCTTGACGTAGAGGTAGTCCAGATTCTTCTTCATCAGCTCGAGGTTGAGGCGGGTGCGCGACAGCGTCCCTTCGAGCTGTTTTATCTGCACCAAGCTGTTTTCCTCCTGAAACGCCTGGTTTTCCACCTCAATCTTGCGCTGGGCCACGAGTTGCTCGTAGGCTATGCGCGACTGAGTGAATTCCTGCTGACTAATGGCCTTGTCGGCCGCCAATTGGCGGTTGCGCTCATAGACATCCTGGGCTTGTTCAATCCGGAAGTCGAGGTCGGTCAGCGCACGGCGTAGGGCAAACTTGTCCTGGCGCAGTTGCAGTCGGGTATTTTCCAATTCGTTGATGAGTCGGTACATTTCGGTTTCGCGGTTGACGTAGTCTAAGGTCAGCCGCTGGTTTTCGAGTTTGAGGATGAGGTCGCCGGATTTTACATTGGCGCCTCCGTCGAGGTACTTCTCTGCTACATAGCCGCCTTCGATGGCGTCGAGCTGGTAAGTTTTCAGGGGCTGTACCACCCCGGTTACAATGATAAACTCGTCAAATACGCCCTTTTCTACCGCCGAGATGGTCATCTTCTCCCGGTCGACGTTCAGCCGGCTGCGGTTGTCGGCAAAAGCCAGGGCATATACCGAAAACCCCACAAAGGCCAGCACCAAGGCCAGCAGGCCGATGCGCTGAGGGGTCCATATCTTCTTTTTTATAATCCGGTCCATACGCTTGAGGATACCATTTATCCGGTAAGCGTAGGAATTTTATGCCAAAAAACTAATCCATTGTTTATCAATTCATTAAAAAAACAGCCGACCAAAAATCCGTACGCGGGCGGACGCGAACGTCCGGAATCGGACAGTGGGGGGGGGGTATCCAGGCCTGTGTGGATGTCGCTTGCCGGCGCGCGGTATTTTTATGAAATATTTAATCGCATTTAAAAAAAATACAGCTAATTACTTTGATCATTTAGAAAAACTCCCTATCTTACATGCCATCACTCACATTTAAGCAAAATTTATTCTCTGAACAAGCACGCCTGATCAAACAGCTTACTACCGGTAAGTTTGCTATGCCTTATTTTTCACACTAATCCTTTATATTATGTCTCTCTATTCCTTTTTTCAAGTACACAAGTACACAAGTACACAAGTACACAAGTACGTTATTTGCTCATTGGCTTAATGCTGTGGCTGATGTTCATGGCTACACCTTCTTTGATTGCTCAGACATTTACCTGTGACACGCCCGATCCGCCTGCGTTATCGGGTCCTGAACCGCTTTCACCCTCGTGTGTCGATTTTTGGTATGCATTACCTAATACTGACTGTCAGGCTTATGAAGGCTATAGCCCAATGGTTCCTTCGTACACCCCCATCAAAAACATTCGGGTAGTGATGCATGTCGTTCAACAGGACGATGGATCAAGAAATTTTCAGAATACGCCCGCCCATCTGAGTATTATTAACCAGCTAATGGTACAAACGAACAGTTATTTTCAAACTTTGACCTTCTTAACCAATACGAGCGCAACCTGCCCGTCTCCATTTATAGCAGACAGCCGCATCCGGTTTGTGCCAACAGGGCAGGTCTATTTTCATCAGGATAGCGATTTTTGGTGTGCAGGAACGCCCGCAGCGTCGGCATGTGGCCTATACGACCTGTATGTAAAAAACAATCCTAATATACCCGATGATCTGAGGTACAATACCTTTCACATGTTTTTGTTAGGATGTAAAGCTCCAAATAATTTTCAAAACTCAGGTTATGCATCAGGTATACCAGCCATAGATGAAAAATACATCGTAATCAATTCCTTGTATTACCATCTGTTTGAATCTCCGACGCCAATAACCTCAGAAACAGCGATAGGCGAGTGGGCAAAAAATGTAGCGCATGAATTTGGCCATACCTTAGGCCTTTATCATTCTTTTGGTTCAGATTATTGTTGTGATACGCCACAAACAAGCGGATCGAACAACATGATGGACTATTGGCCTAATGCTTCCAGAGCTTTATCTCAGCAGCAGTTGTCCAGAATGCACTTCATCTTAGAGGGAAATTGTTTGCCCAACGGGCGTTGCAGCGATATCCATCGCACCATATCTACAGATTACTGCAACAAGGATGACGCTTATGACATCGTAATTCCGCCAGGCCCCCCGGTAATCTGGAATGTTAGTAAAAAGCTGACGACAGACATAGTAGTCCCAACCGGGGCTGAGCTCATCATTCGTTGTAAAATAGGTTTACCAGAAGGAGCCACTATTAAAGTAGAAAGAGGCGCACGGCTATTTATCGAC
>CAYOTJ010000498.1:3096-3312 GCA_964406855.1 uncultured Saprospiraceae bacterium | reverse complement strand
GCCGTGGCCCCGTCGGCTGAAAAGTATACAAAGCGGTCGGAAGGCTTAAAATCCCAGGCCGACTCGCGCTCGAAGGCCGAGGCAGCCAACTGCGCAGCTCGTCGCGCAGCCAGCGTTCTCCGGCGTCGGTGCCAATGTAGATGCCATCGGGCGTCATAGCCCCAAAGAAGGCATCTTCGTCGGGACTTCAAGCGGCGCCGCGGCGGCCGTTGCCCT
>CAYOTJ010000498.1:785-3086 GCA_964406855.1 uncultured Saprospiraceae bacterium | reverse complement strand
AGGCATCCACCATGCGGTTCAGCGAGTCGGTAGCGCCCGACTCGGGCGTACAGCCATTGCGGCGGCGGGTGTCGGTCACTTGCAGTATGCGCCAGCCTTCCGGCATGCGCACCAACTGAAAGGCGTTGACGCCGCAATGGCTCAGGACGCCATTGAGGAAAAAATAGTAGTTCGTCCAGGCCGTAGCCAAGGGGCCGTCAACGAGTATGACCGTATGCCCCAGCCGCTCGTCGAGGGCGCCGGCCGGCGTGCGGCTTAATCGACTGCAAAACTGCCCGATGTCGGCGCTTTGTACCTTCGTTTGTCCTGTAGCGGCGTCAATGGCGGCCGTTTGTAGTCGGGCCTCCGGCAAAAATACCTGGCGTACAGCCGCGCTGTCGGCGGCGCGCATACCATCGAACATAGCTTGCAGACAAGCCTTTACTTCTGCCTCAGGCGAGGCCGACTGCGCCCGCAGGCCAACAGAGAGGGCTAAGGCAACCACCCACAAAACCAAGTTCCGATCCAACATAGCCGATCTTTTTAGCGTTCAATAACCTTTCAAAGGTAGTGCTTGCCGCGTGGCTGCACAAACTACTCACTGCTTATGAGAGCCATTCTACCGCTTGGCCTGCTGGCCGTCGCCTTATTCCTCAATGCCTGCGCTTCCGTGAAGCCCCGGGGCGCTTTCTCCGGCGCTGCCGTTCCCGCAGCGCCCGATTACAGTCAGGATCGCTATTGGGCCGCCCTGCCCTGGACCCCCGACGCCGCCGACCTCACCCCCAACGGGCTCCGCGACGAACAAGCCGAGGCCCGCATCGACGTCTTCTTCATCCACCCCACTACCTATACCGGCAAGCGGGGCGATACGGGCTGGAATGGCCCCGTCGATGAAGCCGGCCTCAATACCCGCACCAACGACGGTACCATTCAGTATCAGGCGTCGCTGTTCAATGGCGTAGGGCGGGTGTTTGCCCCCTACTACCGCCAGGCCCACCTCAACGCCTACTACAACCGCGACACGGCCAGCGCCCGCCAGGCCTTCGAGCTGGCTTACCGCGATGTGCGCGCCGCCTTCGAGTACTACTTGCGGCATCACAATCAGGGCCGCCCCATCATCATCGCCTCCCACAGCCAGGGCACTACCCACAGCCAGCGCCTCATGCGCGAGTTCTTCGACGGCAAGCCCCTGCAACGCCAGTTGGTAGCCGCCTATCTGGTGGGTATAGCCGTGCCCAAAGGCCAGTACGCCAGCCTGCAACCCTGCCGCGACTCCACCGATACGGGCTGCCTTATGTCGTGGCGTACCTGGCGCCGCGGCTACCTGCCCCCCGATCCGCCACTGCCGCCGCTGGTCGTCACCAACCCCCTGAGCTGGACTACCTCCCCCGATCCGGCTCCCGCATCTCTCAATCTGGGCGGCGTCATCACGCCTTTTGCTACCCTGAGGCCCGGTATAGCCGAAGCCCAGATTGAGGGCGCCGTCATCTGGACCCGAAAGCCCCGTTTTCCGGGCAGCATCTTGTATACCAGCAAAAATTTCCATCCCGGCGATTTTAACCTGTACTACCTCAACGTGCGCGAAAATGCCCGGCTGAGAAGTCAAATGTTTTTGAGCCGGCCGGCAAAATAGGGGGGGTATGCTCAAACCCCTTTTGGCGGGGTATGCCGCAACCCTCACCGGCGCAGCCTCTGCAAGCCGCCCCACGGTCCGGACCAGGGGGTGCAGTTTACCCGGAAGAGCGCAGCGAAGACGTGGCGGTATGGCCGCGCGTGCAGCCGACCCCCAAAAGGGAGGCTGTAAGCGCGGCCATAATAGGTTTACCCGGCCGAGCATAGCGAGGACGTGGGGAACACGTTTACCCGGAAGAGCGTAGCGAAGATTGAGCCGACTAGCGAAGCGACGGCGGACGCGGCGGCGCCGCGCAAGGTGGTTACAGGAGTGGATGTTAAGCGGCGGGGCCCAAAAAAAATCATCCCTACGGCAGGCAATAAGCCCAATAAGGCGGCGTTAATACATTCGGAATGCCCAAAAACGCGGGCTTTTATTTACGGAAAGCGTAAAATTTTCGTTTTTTTACGAACTCGTTTCGTTGTAGTATAGTTCTGATTCGTCTCCCTTCTATGAACAGCACATCTGCTTAGTTCTTTAATTTATTGATTATTAAGCGTTTTAGGGTTTTTGTTGTAGGCTGTTGGCATTTTATTGCCGGTTTGGCCCAATTTTTACCTTATGTAAGGTATTCGTTGATTGACAATATCCCCGAGTTTATATACAGCACGCAACGGCATGCTGTGAGAAGACATGTAATCCAATCTATC
>CAYOTJ010000498.1:0-775 GCA_964406855.1 uncultured Saprospiraceae bacterium | reverse complement strand
GCTCATGAGGAGCCTTGTTTAATCCCGTTTGAAGTCAGTGCCAACAAAGGTTGGCGAGGGGGGGCGTAAAGAGCGCCCCCTTTTTTTTATTTGTACCCATGCGTTCTTGCCGTATTTTTGGCCGCGACAATTGTTCGTACCCATTATGCTTTTTCCACCATGCTTTTTCCACAACCCATTTCTGTAAAGGCGCTGGCCGAGCGCCTGAACGCCCAACTCATTGGCGACGACAGCTTAGTAGCTACCGGCATCAACGAGCTGCACAACAGCGGCCCGGGCGACATCATCTTTGTAGATGTAAAGAAGTACTTCCAGAAGGCGCTACAATCGGCCGCCACCGTTGTATTGCTCAACGAGCCCGCCGAGTGCCCGCCGGGCAAGGCCCTGTTGCTGGTGCCTGATCCTTTTGGCGCCTTCAACGCTTTGGTGTGGGAGCAGCGCCCGTTTCAACCCCTGACCACTGCCGTGAGCCCTACTGCCCGCGTAGGCGAGGGTTCCATCATTGAGCCGGGCGCAGTGGTAGGGCCGGGGGCTGTCATTGGCCGCGACTGCTACATTCAGGCCAATGCCTACATCGGGGAGGGCGTCCGGCTGGGCGACCGGGTGATTGTGCAGCCGGGCACGGTTATTGGCACCGACGCTTTTTACTACAAAAAAACCGAAGAGGGGTTCATCAAGTGGCGCTCGGGCGGCAGCGTAGTGATCGAAGACGACGTGGAGATTGGGGCCAACTGCACCATCAACCGGGGCGTCTCCAGTGATACGGTCATTGGGC
>CAYOTJ010000497.1:1801-3316 GCA_964406855.1 uncultured Saprospiraceae bacterium | reverse complement strand
CCATTAAACATAAAATCGAGTACTACGGGCAGCCCGTCGTCGAAGATGGAGACTCCGCCGTGGTCGCGGGCCCAGGTGTCGTTGCTGGGGCATTCCACGAGCAGGAGCCGATCGGGGCGGGCGTCGGTCAACAGGGGCTTTACGCGCTCAATACTGTCGCATACCACCAATACCGGCTGGAATTGGCTGGCCTGCACAACGCATTCCACAAAACAAGGCGTGACATCGTCGAGGCAGTCGGCCCAATCGCTGTCGGCATGTGGAAAAGTGAACTGTACAGCGCTTTGGGGCGCCCATTCGGGTGGGAAGTATCGTTTCATGAGGCCAAAGGTAGGCATTCGGCGCGGTTTGTGGAATTTCAATAATGCGCGCAGGCCGATTTCGTCGACAAAAACACCTCGTTGATCGAAAGTACGGGGTAAAAACAAGTACTATGTGTTGCAAAGTACCATTTTACACCCTATCTTTGTGCCATGAAGCTCGACAACTTAGAAAATACGAGAACGCAGATGCGTCGCGGAGTGCTGGAGCTGTGCATTCTGAGCATCATATCGGAGGCCGGGGAGGTTTACCCGCCCGACATCAAGGACCGGCTGGCCGACAGCCGGATCGTGGTGGTGGAGGGTACCCTGTATCCCTTGCTGACGCGGCTCAAGAATGCCGATTTGCTCGCCTATTCCTGGCGTGAGAGCACGCAAGGGCCGCCGCGCAAGTACTACACGTTGACCGAGGCCGGGAAGTTATTTCTGGACGGCCTTTTGGAAACCTGGCATGAACTGGTAGATGCTGTTAATCTTGCTACAAAACAAAACAACCTGCTGAACAATGAATAAGGTCGTGCATATCAATCTGGGCGGATACCCTTTCACTATGGACGAGGACGCCTTCGACCGCCTGACCGCCTATGTGCAAACACTCCAGCGGCATTTTCGCGGCACGGAGGGCGCTGAGGAAATCATTTCTGACATTGAAGCCCGCCTGGCGGAGTTATTTCAGGATAGCTTAGGCGCCCGCACCATCGTAACGGTACATGATGTACAGGAAGCGATAGCTGTGATGGGCACGCCGGAAGATTTTGGCGCTGACAGTGCCGAGAGTACCGGCCCCCGCAGTGATAGCGAGCCCTTTATAAAAACGGGGAAGCGCCTGTTTCGCGACCCCGAAAACAAGGTCGTTGCGGGCGTATGTAGCGGCGTTGCGGCCTACTTCGGCATTAGTGATCCGGTATGGGTGCGACTGGTTTTTGCGCTGGTACTTCTTTCGGGAGGTTTTGGCGCGCCGTTGTACTTCATTTTGTGGGCCATCATGCCGGAGGCTCGTACGGCAGCCGACCGCTTAGCCATGCGGGGCGAGTCGATCAACGTATCCAACATCAGCCGGTTGGTTAAAGAAGAGTTTGAGAACCTTTCGCAAAAGGTCTCTGATCTGAAAAGGGAGTTTACATGTAATAGCAAAGACGGGGACTACGGCATTAAGAGCGATGCTCTTACCCGCGGTTTTGAGAAGGGAAGACGA
>CAYOTJ010000497.1:0-1791 GCA_964406855.1 uncultured Saprospiraceae bacterium | reverse complement strand
GTGCTGTGGTTTGGGATTATTGGCGGGCTGATCTTCAGTTTTCCCTACCTGAGTTTTCTGTTTCCAGGTCAGGAGACGGTAACGGCTGTGGCATCCATTTCGATGCTGTTTGTTATTGGCATCCCGCTGCTGGGCATTGCCCTGGCGCTGGCTCGTTTGGTGTTCCGCACCCGGGTGAGCCTGGCCTTCACCATAGGCATGTGGGTGCTGTGGTTTGCGTGTATGACCACCTTTCTGAGTACGGGTAGCAGGCTGGCGCAGCAGTTTTCTTCCTTCTCGCGCACGGAGCAGGAGATAGACGTGAGCACATTGAAAGCCCCCGAAACGGTGATTGCTATTAGCAATCCCATCTCCTATGATCATGGAGGCAACTTCTTTAATGGTAAGCTGCAAATTGATGAATCGCAGATACGCTGGCAAAATACCGACCTGCGCATTTACCATAGCGACAACGGTCAGTGGAAATTGGTAGAGCGCCGCTACAGCCGAGGCGCCTCGACAACCGAAGCAGAATCACTCACCAGAGAGCTCATTCAGGCCCCCGTCATCGCCGATGGCCGTATTGAACTCAATGGCTCGTCGGTGATTCCGAAAGGCAAAAAATGGCGCGGCCAGGAAGTGGTATATGAGCTGTATATCCCGGAAGGCGCTACTGTGCGCTTGTCTGATGGCGTCAAAGACCTGATCTCTTCAGTAGATGTGGCCGAAGATGGCAACTACGACTTCTGGGACCATACCAAAACCCAATGGCAGATGACGCCGCTGGGGCTGGCCGCCCGATAAGAGTCATCTCTCCCCTTCCTCCTACCCTACCCTGTTATACCCTGAAACCACCCGACTGTAAAATCACCCGATTGTTCTCCATTTCCTACTATAACCTCACGAGTTAAAAAGCGGGCCGCTTCCGGTAAGGGAGCGGCTCTTTTGTTTGTGGCCCACGGCTCATCCTCACCTGATATTACAGCAAAAATTGCGTACTTTGCAGGCCCGGCGGTTTGGTTATTTGCAATAATGCCTCATGGAAAGGCAGATAAAGGACACAACAACATGGCAACACGTCCCTTTGATCCCGATACCCCGTGGCGGCGGGTAGCCGCCGTTATGTATCACAAGCCTGTGGATTCCAAGATATTTGGCGCCGTTGAGCTCGACGTCACTGATTTGGAGGCTTATATTGCACGCAAGCGGAAGGAAGGGTTGAAAATCACCCTCACCCATATTTTTCTGTTGGCCACGGCAAGGGCTTTCCGTGAAGAAATCCCCGAGTTCAACTGCTTCATCCGACGAGGGCGGGCCGTAGCCCGCGAGCAGATTGATGCGACCTTGAGCGTACTTATCCGGGGCGACTCAGAGATGGGCTCCATCCGCGTGAGCCGGGCCGACGAGCTTACCTTAGCCGAATTGGCTGAACAGCTCTCGGCAGAAATGAGCGACACCAAAAAGGGCAGCGAAAACAAGACCATGCGCTTCAAAGCCCTGTTGGCGGCCATTCCCTGGCCCTTTCGGGGCTGGCTGCTGAATCTTATCCGAAAGGTTACCATCGACTGGGGGTTGTCGTTGCCCCGGGCCGGCATTACGGCGGATGGTTTAGGCGCGTTTGTGCTCACCAACATCGGCAGCATCGGCCTCGACATGGGCTTCCCAGCCCTGCTGCCCGCCGCCAATGTGTCGCTGGTGCTGGTTGTGGGAGGCATCAACACCAAGCCCTGGGTTGTAGACGGGCAGGTGACGCCCCGCCGCATACTGTCGCTGGGCGCCGCCCTTGACCACCGGGTAGTAGATGGCGTACAT
>CAYOTJ010000496.1:0-3321 GCA_964406855.1 uncultured Saprospiraceae bacterium | reverse complement strand
AATTATTAGCGAAAATGAACAAATAAATTTATTCTTTTTAAGAACTCATAACAAAGGTAAAATATATTCTTCTAAAACGCAACATAATCGCCCGCTTAACGGTGAAATTTGAATACAAAAGGCATTTTATGTCTTTTCTATCGTGACGGTCTGCTCCTTAAAAAAGGAAGGTTTTTATTTTTTAGGGGCCCCGCCGCGTATCGTCTGCTTTCTTTAGCGCCTTACGCGGCGCCGGGTGTTCCGCTATTATGGCTGCGCTTGCAACCTCCCTTAGGGTCGGCTGCGCGCGCAGCCATACCGCTTCACCCCCTGGTCCGGGGCATGCAGCCTCTGTGAAGCTCTCTATAAAATATATAGTTCTCCAAGCCAAGATTTGTGAATCCTGACTTGGAGAACTATAAAAAACATACGCTTGTTTTGAGAACATCACAAACATATATAGGATAGAACGCCTGCAAAAAACACAGCCCGGAAGGAATTGATCCTCCCGGGCTGTAAAGCGGCGCCATAGCCCCGCCTACCTAACGCTTGTCTGCGCTGGTGAAAATACGACCCCAGTTGATGCCTTTCGCCAAGCTGTTTTCTTTGAGGCTAAACCAAATAAACAAGGGCTTACCCACAATGTGGTCTTCGGGCACAAAACCCCAGAAGCGCGCGTCTTCGGAGTTATGGCGGTTGTCGCCCATCATCCAGTAGTAATTCATTTTAAAGGTGTAAGTGTCGGTTTCTTTTCCGTTGATATACGCTTTGCCATTGCGCACTTCGAGGGTGTTGCCTTCGTATACCGCAATACAGCGGCGATACATGGCTACATTGGCAGGCGTGAGTTGAATGCTGGCGCCGGCTTTGGGAATCCAGATGGGGCCGTAGTTGTCAAGCGACCAGTTGGGGTAGTACTCCGGCGCATGAGGGAACAGCTTGAGCGGATTCTGACGCAGCGAATCAAAATTGATGGGTTCAATCACAATGTTCTGATCCATGCCCTGCACCTTGTCCTTTTCTACTTCCGTAGCATAAAGCAGGTAGGAGTTGGACGGAAAGCGGCGCGAATCCAGCGGCTGGAAGTCGGTAGACGAAATGCCCCAGTTGGAGAACTCCTGAGTATTGATGTTGCCCGAAGGGAAGCGCGCAATATACATGTATTGCAGCGTCGAGGGGTTATCCGCAGGGCGTCCGTTGATGTACAACTGGCGATTGATGATCTGGAGACTATCGCCGGCAATACCCACACAGCGCTTGATGTAGTGGTCTTTTTTATCCACAGGTCTTACCGTCAGCGGCTTGCGGCCCGAAGCGATCTGGGCGTGATAGCCGGGGTTGGCCTCCTGTACGGCGCCATAACGAAAATCCTCAATGGTCCAGGTGCGGTCCGGGAAGACAAACACACTGTCGCCAGAGGGTATGTTGAATACCACGGGATCGTTGCGGTCTACGCTTTCAAGCGCTTTTAGGCGGCGGTAGGGCAAGCCTGGTTTGGAGAGGTAGCTCTCCCGGTCGAACACCGGAATGCGGTTGTGCAGCAGCGGAATCATAGCCACCGTTTGGGGCAGGCGAAGCCCGTAGTGGGCCTTGCTCACAAAGAGGAAGTCACCTACCAGCAACGAACCTTCCATAGAAGGCGTCGGGATCACATAAGCCTCAATGAGGAACATACGGATGAAGCCGGCAGCAAAAACGGCAAAGATGATGGCTTCTGCCCATTCCCTTATTGCCGACTTGCGGAAGGGGTTGTCGCGCTCTAACTTTTGCACCAGCTTGTCGTTGCTCTTTTCCTTAGCAGCTTGTATCTGGGCGGCATAATCGCGCTCGCGCGCCATAACCGGACTGATGAACTTATCGCCGTTAGCGCCTAACCAGGCGAAGTAAAAAGGCCCGGCCACTACGGCCAGCAGGCTGTCGAGGAAGGTATAGCGCCCAAATGAACGGGCTATATCAATAACGATACCTGAATGGATAAACAGATTGACGATTGGAAATAGCATCCAAAGCGCATGCAACGGTTTCCGCCCGATGATATCGCAGGCTATCCAATAATTATATCCGGGAATAAGGGCTTGCCAGCCGGGCTTGCCGGCCTTTTCAAATACTTTGTACCAACTGGCGCCAAGCAGCAAATAGGCAATGAGGAAAAACCATCCCAACCAGGTCATTGTCTGTCGTTTGATTAAGTAGAACGGCAAAGATAAGCGATTGATTGGTCATCACAACAAAAAAGGCCGCTTCCTTTAGACGAGGAAGCGGCCGATGGAGACAGAAAAACCACTTGGAGAAATGAGAAGCTCTTTTTAGACGACGAACGGTATAAGCCGTAGCACCCTGATTGTTTACAGTTCTGTATCGCTGATTTCATCCAGATGGTATTGGTCAATCAATTGCAGCAGGCGCTCGGCGTAGCGCTCATCGCGGCTGTATCCCATACGCTCTAAACCCTTGGCCCAGGAGCGCAAGTCTTCGCCCAAGCTGAAAAGCTGGCTGTATTCATCGCGCAGCAACAGGCTGTGGGCGCGCCAGTTGGCCCAGGCGCTCTCGTACTGGTCTTGCCCCATGATGCCGCCGAAGTGATTATTGGCGGCAAGAGCAGCCTGCGATTGGCCGGCCTGGCTTTCCAACAGAGCCTGCGCCATCTTTATGGCCGGCGGAATGCCAAACTTGTGGTACTCAGCCATCGCCACCCGGCTGAAACGGGCAATGTACTGTTGGGCGGAAGCATCGGGGGTTTGGCTACGGCCGGACGCCGGCGTAAAGCGCACCGCCTGGGCCAAACTCATGCGCTCCACAGCGGGCTCGTTGCCATCCCGGGAGGCGCCGCTATCCTCCCGACCTACCGGCGCCTTGAGGTGAATGGAAAAATTCACATCCCGGTGGGTGACGTAATAGATGCCCGCCGCAATGATACCGACCTGCATCCACTGCCAGCGCTTCCGCCAGGTTGCCGCATCGAAATGCAGCCCCGACGTTTCGCCCCGGTTCAGGTAGGGTTGCTTGCCCAACAGATAGCGGCAGGCTACCCATATCCGCCGACCGCCCATAGCAAGCCGGGCCCATAATGCCGGCCAATTAATTACTGGCTCCCCTGATGTCTCTCCGTTGCGCAATTGGCGCCCGCCGGTTTGTTCGCCGGCACGACGAGGTTCGATATTTGTTTTCATGGCTGAATATTTTTAAAGAACAAAAAAGGGATAGCGCTTTGGTGTTTGTTTTAATTGTTTTAATAACACAAATATAAAACACAAAGAGTTTATAAAGCAAGTGTTTTAGAATATTTTTTTAAAAAAGTTTTTGTTTTAAAAACAATCAACTACTTATCAACTACTTACACAC
>CAYOTJ010000495.1:0-3321 GCA_964406855.1 uncultured Saprospiraceae bacterium | reverse complement strand
GGATAGAACCCGTGGCAAAATCGATCTGAGCCACGTTGGGCAGGCAAAGTTCCTGAAACAAGGGGCCGTAACTAACCGTGTAGCCCGGCTCCGTAGCGGGTTGTATCTGGAAGTTGTTGTTAGAGATGTCAAAGAAGATGTTATCGGCCGCTTCTACCCGCACCCGCGCCTGGCCGGTAGAAATGTCAGGTACAGTCACAAATGCCGAACCAATGTTAGGCGTTTGGCTCAGTAGGGTAATGGGATAAGTAAACCCGCCATCAATAGAGAGTTTGATGTTGACAAAACGGCAATTTACCAACTCGTTATCCGTGTTGGCCACGTCCCAGGTCACTTCGGTATAGTCGCCTACGCGCCATTGTTCGTTACCGGTATTCGGAGCTGTCACCCGGAAAGGCCCCGCCGTGCTGGTGGAAAAGAAGGATACCTCGTCCCATACGACAGCGCCGGCGTCGGGGTGATTGTCGCGCACGGTGCAGCGGAAGTCCATGTCGCGGCTATATGTGGGCAGCACCTCCGATATGTCAGAAGTATTGGTAACAATGCGGTTGATGCGCGGAAACACCCGCGTAGGCGACGGCGTCGGCAGGAATGAGCGGAACAAAGGCACATTGCCCGTGGGCGAGCCCGGCAGGGTCTCCACACCCTCCTGGCGGTTGTACTGCTCCCAGCAATACGTCAGCGACCCCTCGTCTTCCATATCCGTAGCCGCAGCCGTGAGCTGAAAGGGCGTAGAGATGGGAATGTAAAAGCCGTCTTCGAGGGAGATGGTCACCTCAGGAGCCGTATTGCCCACATCCGTTCGTACGGCACAGCTATTGCCGTTGCCATTGCGGGTGTAGGCCAGCATCTCTTCAATAGACGAAACGTGGTAGTAGGGATCGGAGTTTGGCTGGATGTTGTTGCCCGGAGGGCAGATACCGGCATAAGCCATAATGGTGGTACCGCCGCCCGGCTCATAAGCCGTGCCGGGGTTGACGTTCTGGCAACTGCTCATGGTGTGGTTGGCCCCAAACTGATGCCCCATCTCATGGGCTAAGATGTTGATGGTAAAAGGATCGCCCTGCGGGATGTTCCGCGTAGAAGTAGCGGCGCCTTTGTTCTGGCCGCATACGCCGCGCAGAGAAGCTACCCCCTGCCCCGACGACGGCCCGGTACTGATGACGTGGCCGATGTCGTAAGCATTAAACCCTACAAGTTCGTTGAGTACGCCAGGGTTATCGCCCAGCATTTCATCGGTTTGATTGATATAGGGGTCATCTGCCGGGTCGGGGAAGATCAGCGTATCGTTATTGGCAATGAGCTCTACCCGTATGGCTAAGTCTACTTCAAACACTTCATTGAGGCGGTTGACAATGGTCACCATAGCCGCCATAGCGCCCGATACACCGCCGTGGAACTGAGTAAACTCGCCGGTGCCGGCCATAGCCAGCCGGTATTTGCGCTGCACCACAGGGGGGCCGCCAAAACGGGCGGCGCCGGCATGGTCGTGGTGAGCCGTTTCGGGATATACATCGTCCGGGGATATGGGGTCGCCGCTTACATCACAACGGAAAGAAGACCATTCTTCCGTATTGATATTGCTGCGCACATCGTATACGGTATAGTACTCGGTGCTTTCGCTCCAATAGGGATCAATGTAGGTAACGCCTGTGGGTAGGCGCAGGGTGGCGTGAAAGCCCTGGGGTGTCCAGCCCATACGGCCCGTGGTGCTACCGTCGGCGCTCCAGAGCCGGTAAGTGCGCATTTCGGGATAGCGCTCGGCAAGGCCCGGCGCCATTACCGGGTCGTATTTGGCCCAGAGTTCGGCCGTGCCGCCTTCGGGCAGAGGCAGCGCAATGCGGGCCGCCGGCCCGCCGGGGCGCGGCAGTTGCGCCCGGAAAGCATCCCGATCAGCCAATCGCATCAGGCGATATTCGCTCGCAAAAGCCTGCGTTCGTCCATTAGTAATGGCCGGCAGGGCTGATTTTTCCATATCCCGCCAGAAGTTGGTTGCTGCCGATTGGGCCCGCAACCCGCAGGAAATTGCCAGTAATAAAATCCAAAGCGATAAAACTCTTCGCATAAGGCATTGATTTAAGGCATAAAATAAAAACCGCCAATCGGGCTGAGGCCCGGAATACAACATCATAAGTCCCAGCCCAATTGACGGCCTGAGGTTATTTAGCGCTGAATAACCAAGCGCTCTACCTGATCGCCCAATTGCACAAAGTAAATTCCGGCAGCCCATTGTGCCGCCGAAAACATCCATTCCTGGCTACCTTGAGGCAGTACGCGCCTGCTCATAAGCTGGCCATGCACATTAAAAATGCGTACAGGCGTATCCGTCGTAAAGGGCGCATCCGATTTCAGCCGCACCCAGTCGGTAGCCGGGTTGGGATGTAATACAAAGCGCGCAGGCGCCGCTATCGGATCGTCGGTACCCACAACGGCGCCCTCGTCGATGGTAATGTCAAAACGCTCAACAGGCAGGAAGCCGCCCGTACCGTCTTCAACCACAAAAGTGAAGTCGTCGGCCGTGGTAGCGCTGCCATCGTGTACGTAGTACAGGTTATTGGCGTCTATTGTCGACTGTCGGAAGGCGCTTCCGCTGCTCAACTGATCATTGATGAGGTACAGCGCCCCATGTGCAGGCGGGCGCACTACCGTAAACTGAAGGTCGGCGGGCCCATTGTCGGGGTCTTCGGCAGCCAGGAGATCGCGGGTGATGGGGTTGCCCTCAGCCGGCGGCACAAACAGCGGCTCATTGGTGATGATAATCGGCGCATTGGGCGTAGAGTTGGCGCAAAATTCAAGGCCCCAACTCGTAATACTTCCCGCTGTGCCAAAGCCCGTTTGTACAGCTCTGACTTTCAGCGTCCAGACACCTGCTGTATTTTCGCCGATGAACGCAGCCAAAGGCGATACCGGCTTAAATACGATGCCGTCGTCGGGCGCGCAAATGATGTCGTTCGGAGCATCGTCATCAAACCCGATGAAAACGCGATTCGTATTGCCGCAGTTCTCGTCAAAGAGCAGCACCTCGGTACCCGCAGGGCTGATGAGGCTGATCTCTAAGTAGCGCACCGGCGTAAAGCGCACGTCGATAACCGGCAGGTTGATGTCGCTGATGGTGCCCGAAAATGGCACAAATAACTGCGACTGACGCGTAGGCGGCTGGCCTGTACCCGGAATAACGATGGGCACATCCTCTGCTGTAGCCGGCTCGCATACGGCATTGATGGTATGGAATACAAACGGATCAAGCCAGTTGCCCGGGCCGCATTCGTTGAGGGGGCGAACCCGCCAATAGAAAAGGGTATTTTCTTCCAGCAGCGTACT
>CAYOTJ010000494.1:0-3331 GCA_964406855.1 uncultured Saprospiraceae bacterium | reverse complement strand
GTGCTCGCCGATGAGCCGGCATTGCTCCGCGCTTTCATCTATGAGTGCATCGGCCGTTTGGCGGGCGGCGGCAAGCATGGCATCGGGATCGTTGCCGGCAGCGCGGGCGGCGGCCATCACGCGGTCGATGGCGTGAAACAGATCGACGGCAGTAGGCCGGCTCTGCCGCAGGGCTTCGAGCCCGGCCTCCAGCCGGGTTTCAAAAGCCGATTCGCTACCTGCGCCCGCTTCGCGCAGCACAGCGCAGGCGCCGTAGGCTGCCGTAGCCCCAATGAGGGGCGCTCCGCGGACGTACATCTCGCGGACGGCGCGCTCAAAATCTTCGGGGGCAATGAGTTCCACGACCTTCACCTCGAAGGGTAAAAAGCGCTGATCAAATATGCAGACGACCTCCGGCCGGCCGGGAGCGGGCCAGATGCTGCGGTAGTATTGCTGGTGGATGTACATGAGCGGATTAAAGTTTACGTGCCACAAAGTTATCCAATGCCTGCAAAAAAGGAGGAGGCCGTAAATGGCAAAACTTTAATGTTAACTCAGTGTTAATTTTTTGTAAATCCAGCGTTACTTTTTGTATCTTTGCGTCTCAATTAATAAAAATCAACTGCAATGGCCAACGTCATTATAAAAGAAGAACAGCGTTTCCGCGACCCCCTCAGCTACGGCGTACTGGGGGTATTATTGCTCACCACCGTCTTTGTTTTTGCACAGGATACCCTGTTGCACAGCAGCCCTGTGCAATTGCCGGGTTGGTTTTATACCTTATCGCTGCTGCTATTGGTAGGGGTGTTATGGTATTTTATGCATCTTCGCTTTAAGCTATCCATTACGGAGAAAGGCATCAAATTTCGCTTTGAGCCTTTTGTAGCCCGCAAACGCCGCATTTCATGGGATGAGATTGAGTCCTATGAGTTTGTGGAAACCCACTGGTTAGCGGGGCTGTCGGGGGGCAATGTTAATTTTTCGTCGCTGGAAAATCTGTACAGCCTGTGCGGCCGCAACGGACTGATGGTACATACTAAGGCTGGAGAAACGATTTTTTTGGGTTCCCGCAGTTTGCTGGCGCGCCGAGAGGAAATTGAACGCTATATGAACCAGTACCTGAGTCGGGTAAAGTAGGCTATTGTCTTACCATCTGGCACATAAAAAAACCCTGGCGCGGCTTCCGCGTCAGGGTTTATCATAATAGAGACAATCAAAATACACTGAATACTTAGCGCCTCAGTGGCAAAGATGCAGGGATGGTTGGATTTGAACCAACAACGCGCGGCTCTTCAAACCGCCGCTCTACCGGTTGGAGCTACATCCCTTGGTATTCAGGCGACGCCTTGAATAAATCCTTTATTTACTTGAGGAGAAGTGAAGCGCGTGTTTGTCTTCCCGAGACGAGGTAATAGCGGCGCGCTAACGTTTACAAAAAAGCGCTTTTTGCAGCTTAGTCATAATCTGAAAGCAATTTGTTATACCGCAAATAATGGATAAGCGCGCTGAATGGTTCCTTGCGGGCAACTAATTTACAGGTTTTCTGGAAATAATTTTCCTGGAGGTTACTTTAAAATCAATGGCGTGGATGGCGGCTATAATGGCGTCAATGGAAGTCTTGCTATCGTTGAAGGTAATGATGGCTAAAAGAAGCCCCCGCTGGGGGGCGGGGGCTTCGAAAACTCATTATGATTCGCGTAAAATGAGTAACATTCTTAATAAGACTTGCTACAACGGGAGACTGCTCAAGCGCTCTCGTCGCAACAAGTCTACGGATCACAGACCAATAATAGTTGGGCATCTTTAATTGACTGTAAAGCGGGTTGTTTTTTCTCCGTTGGTATCGCGCCAGTGCAGCAGGTATACGCCCGGGGCTACGCCATTGAGATTAATGCGCTGTTCGAACGTATTGGCTGCTTCGGGGATTTGCACCCGTTGGGTTTGAAGCGCCTGCCCCGTGAGGTGAACCAATTCCCATTGGGCCTCGCCGGCGGCGGGGCTATCGACGCGCAGGCGGGTTTCGCCGGTAGCCGGATTGGGGATCACTGTGGCGCCGGGAGCTTCCACAGTCGCTGTCAGTTGGGTTTCGCTGCCTGGCTCTAACTGGTCGCAGTTGGCGCCTTCGTAAATTTTGACGTTGCGGTACCATCCATTGCCTGTGCGCTGACCGCTGTCGTTGTCGGCACAGAAGAACAGCCGGCTGGCAGCTCCGGTATAAAACTGGCCTACAGGGATGGTGTAGGTCACCCAGGCGCCGTTGTTGGGGTAGTTGTCGTAGTTGAGCAACCCCCAGGTTTGGGTGCCATGCACTTTAAAGGTGTATTCGTAGGAGATGTTGTCGTTGTCGTCGAAACCGATGCCATGCACTTCGCCCTGTACCGTTGAGCGGAAGTCGAAGCGAATGACGGTATTGGGCGTAACGGTATAATTGAGGGGTAGCGCTTTCCAGGCATTATTCTGAATAAATAAAGTAGCGCCATTGTCCTGCACCTGGTGGGTACCGCCATCCTGGTTGATACCGTAGGTTTGTACTGTCTGGGTATTGAAATTGATAGTCGTGCAACCCGGGTTGTTGCCGCCTGTCTGGTAAGGCACACAAAACTGGGTTTGCTCTGATGCCGGGAATGATCCGCCGGAAGCCAGGGTGTTGTTATTGGCATCGCGCAGCAGGTAGCTTCCGTTGCCATACTGGCAGCAAATGCCGTCGGCGTAGCTGTCCAGGATTTTAAACCGATAGCAGCCGTTGGGCAGGCAGAAAGTGTCGAGTACGGCGGTTCCTGCCTGCGCTTTGGGGTAAGGGCCGCCTTGTTCGATGATTTGGTCCTGGGCATTGCGCAACTCCCAGGTCGTTTCGGGGCCATAATTATCCAGCACAAGGCGCAGGAACACCTTATTAGTTGAGCAGGTGGGTTGCGAGCCGCCACCCGTGCCGCCGCCGCCGCCACCTGTTGTGGTGCAACCTTGCAGGCAGGTAGCCGCATTGATGCGGTTGCGAATGACTGTGCCGGGTTGAGGCCCAAAGCCAAGGCTAAAATTGATCCCTGCCTGAGAAATATGGCAGTAAGACATGATGGTGCCGCCGCCGGCGGGCAGGCCCGGATTGCCGCAGTTGCCCTCTACGAAGCCGGCACAGCCGTCGATGGCCGTATTGTTGCCGTTCCATACGCAGGCATGGGTGTGCTGCGAGCCCAGCAGGTGACCCAGTTCGTGAGCAACCACCATTACTGAAAAGGAGTAGCTCGGTACATTATTAAAGGTAGGGTCGATGCTGGCGAAACTCAGTCGGGCTGCCGTATAGGGGTGGCAAAGACCTGAGAGCACCGCTACGCCGCCGCTGGCTTTGTAGGAAAGC